>DAONGQ010000002.1:13957-20708 GCA_035404205.1 Candidatus Paceibacterota bacterium
TGGTTTAAACAATTTCTTCAATTAATTAACTGCGGGATTATATCTCTAGTAAGCAAAGTAATTGAATGGGGCACGGACCTTATGAGCCTCTTTATAGACCCTAGTTTTTGGAATGGTATAAGCAAGAATCCCGCCGTTGTTGCCGGATTCGGAGCTTCTGTCCATATAGTCAATATCGTTTTCTCTGTCATTCTTGTCGTCATGGCCATTGGCACTATTTTAAACTTGAAGAGCTATAGAATCAATGATTTAATCACCAAGTTTATAGTCGTTGCCCTACTGATTAATTTCACATTGGTCATTGCCGGTTCAGTTATTGATTTGGCGAATTATCTGTCTTTATATTTTCTCAATCTAACTCAATACAGCAGCGCTGGAGGGAATATAGCTAGCGCTTGGGTAGGCATATTCAGCGGAGTCTCAAATAGGGCTTCCACTGGCGGCACGATAGGGATTCTTTTGATCACTATTTTAATAGACCTGCTGCTTCTCATAGCTATTGCGTGGGCTTTTGGCAGTATTATTTTTTCTCTCATCAAGAGAGGTTTTATGATGATGTTCCTCCTGATTCTTTCTCCCTTCGCCGTGGTCGCTTATCTGCTGCCAGCTAAAGGAATGGGGCAATGGTGGGAAAAATGGAAACAAGCTTTTCTTAAAAATACTTTTTATGGTGTTTATGTGGCTGCCGGACTGTATTTGGGAACAGTAATGTTGCAATCGTTGTGCCAAAATTTTAATGCCAGCAGTTCGGGAGGTAGCGAGGTAATGAGCTTCATGTCCGGGCTAATGACATCTTTTATGGCAGCTGGTTTTTTGATATATATAGTGCTTTTGGCAGACGAACTGGCCGGTGGCTCCGCTAAAGCAGCTGCTGAAGGCGCAAGCAAAGTGGCGCTTGGACTAGCCGCTGGAGGTCTAGCTGCCGGAGCAAGCGGAATTGCTACCCGTATTGGGACAAGTAAAACTGTTAGCGATTTAGCTACAAATTTAAGTAAGGGGAATGGTTTATCTGCCGCTTTGGGTACAAGACTTTCTTCCTTTAATAAGTCTTCTCAAGCTAAGGCGCAGGAGGACAGAAAGGCCGTTGAAGCAAAACTAGCCAATATGAATCCTGATGCTTACAAAGGAAAAGTACAGACTTTACTTGAAAAGGCTGGAAATGGGGAGAGGCTTAGCCGACAAGAGCAAAAATATTTGGCTGCTGGTCTTAATGTAATGCCCAGTAAACAGAGAAAAGAACTTTCTGCGGCTGCCCAAGAGGCTATCCCTGGAGTTACTGATAAATTCTTTAAAGACGGGACATTATCCAAACCAGAACAAAAGCAGATTAATAGTACTGTACCCGTAAGAGCCGCTCAGTTTAAAGCTTTGACTGATTATAACAAGGCAAGTAAGTCATTAGAAACAGAAACAGACCCAGAAAAAATAAAGAAATTAGAGAAGGAAAAAAAGGCTGCTATTACTGATAACGTATCAGATATCATTAATACCTTTAGATACTATAGAGCCTCTGACAATAATCGCACTGACGACATAGTACAATCAACCAAGAACCTCTTCAACATATTGGAATCTAATGAACCCGGTGGTGACCAAGCGCTTAAAGAAGCTATTTACAGAGGCTTAATAACCAATAATCCTCCCCCTTCTATATGCGGCATGGTTGATGAAATACTTAAAACAGAGGCTTTAGACGTTGAAGACCCTTCGCACAATGGAGAGAGTCTCAAAACGGTTTTTATAGAAAAACTGGCCCAACAAATAGCTTCCAACGATACTCCACAAAGAACCAAAGAGATGATTATAACCGAAGCTTCCAAAGAGAAACATGGAAATCAATTCGTTGAAGCGCTAACCAAGCAAGCAGGAATGCCGCCGGCTCCTAGAAGGGGGCGCGGCAGTGCAGCAGGGAAAAATAACACCGATGATGATGAAAGCGAAGATAATTTTGGTAATCCCAACGAAGAATAAGAGCAATTAGTAGCTATAATTAGTAGTTTAATGGCTTATTAATCAATGGATATAACTACAGAAAAAAATAGAATAAAAAATTTTTACTATTCTCATAAATACACAGAATTAATAGGGAATGTTGGCACGATTGGGAAATTATCAAAAGAACAACTGGATTTAGTTGACCATGCTTTAACCTCGCTTTTATGGGGGGATATTTCTCCAACAGAATTTATCCATACCCTTGGGGAAGATTGTCTGTTAAATGGGCAACAATATACGATTGTTTTGACTTTAGTGCAACAAAAACTCTTGGACCCTCTAAAAGAAATTTTTGATGCTATCTATAACCCGCAACCCATCAATAAAATCAGTGGTAAAGACCAGCCCATTGTAAAAGCGTCTAAGAAGGATGAGGTAATTCACCCAAGTTTTCAGGCAACAAAAATCCCTGCGCAAGCACCAATAAATATAAACAAAGACTTTGACCCTTTAGATATGTTCGACAGAGCTAAAAATGATACAAGGGTAAATGCCCAAGAAGACAATAAATCTGACCAGGAAGAAAATATAGCCCCAGCCCCTAGAATCGAAAACCAAAATATAGCAGCAACTACAAAAGAGGAAGGGCTAGAATTAAAAAATGAACCAATTAAAGAAATAAACTCTCTTAGCAGCAATCAGATAAAAGTAAACCAAGCGGCTGTTTTAGGCGGTGAAGGAAACAATAATCTTTTGGCTCTGCAAGACAGTCAAACCATTAAGCAATTCTCTCAGATTTTAAAAGACAATAACCCTATAGTAGAAAAGGAAGATTTAAATCTCTACGTTTCCAACAATGAGCCAGTGGAAGAAATTCCTAAACCATTAAATCCTATGCTTTCCGCAGAAATAAACGGTGATTATGATGATATGGAAGGCGCCCCTGCCGAAGAAAGAACTGGGTTAACAGACAAGGAGGAAACTGCCAATTCAAGCACCTTGGCCACAGTGGATGCCCAAACAGCCGAACCAAAAGAGACTACCATAAAAGAAAATATAGCTCAGAGCCATTTAAAATTTATACAGAATAATAGCCAAAAAATTCCTGAAGATAAAAACTATAGCAAGTTATTGAATGCCATGGCTCAAAAGAAGACAAACCAGCCCCCCATAGTAGGAACGTTGAGGGATACCCTTGCTCACCCAGACAAATATTCCGAATTCCGCGAAGAGCCTAAGCCAAAATTAAAAAAATATAACAGAGCCAAGAGTGAACCGGTTACAAGTTCAATAATTAGCTCCACCGAATCATCGTCAAACCTGAAAAGCAATGCTATAATGGAAGAGCCGATTGATAACGATATTATTAATTTAGCTAAAGGCATTAGCCAAGAAAGAAAAACCGCTGGCGCAGAGGAGGAAACGAACACACGCCCTCAACCGATTGTTTATAACAAACAACCCAAACCGCAGGACGACCCTTTCGAAAACATTAATAAAAACAACCAAAACCCCAAAGAAACAAACAAAAATCCTCATGTGATAGATTTAAGCTAGCCTTCTGAAGTATACTATTGCTATAAGGTTAAACTTAATTCCATATCCTGCATCAAGTGTTTGGCCGTCCTGGCATATTTCTATTAGTAAAACGCAAAATATTTGGTTATATAAATTTATTGTTTTTATGGACAGATATCAGGTACCGCAATTTATAGAAGAAGACCCTAAAATCAGCAGCTTTTTTAATATGGGGCAGCTGATTTTTATAGTCATAGGCGGGGTAATTATTTTTTTCCTTCACTTTATAGTTACGAACGGCTTTATCTTTGCTATTTTGGCTATATTGGTAGGGGCCTTATCGTTATCCTTGGCCTTTTTAAAGGTAGGCGGTCTGCCTTTTTCTAAGGTGCTTCCTGGAATTATTAAGCAGTTTTGGCATCCTAAAAATTATATTTACAAAAGCAAATAAGTTATGGTAGGCGATAAAGAATTAGCTCCTAGCCAAAGTTTAATTTCAGTAAGCGAGATTAGACAAGGCATAATTATTTTAAAGAACGGCGGCATGCGTTCTCTTTTAAAGGTAAGAGGGGTAAATTTCGAATTAAAATCCAGCGAAGACCAAAACGAACTCTTGAGCAGTTGGCAAAGTTTTTTAAACAGCCTGGATTTTTCTTTGGAAATAGTAGCTTTAAATAGGCGTTTAAATATAGACCATTATTTAGAAAATGTCCGAGGTATAATTAGCAAGGAAGAAAACCCTTATTACAGAGAGGGGGGAGAAGAATATATAAATTTTATCACCGATATCACCTCTAGTAACAATATTATAAAACATGAATACTATATAGTAATCCCCTTTGACCCAGCTACTACTGAGGCTGCTCCCACGATCAAGAATTTAATGAATAGAGTACTTAATTTAAATCGTGAAGCCTTTACAGCTACTACGGTCTTAAGCGCTGATGAGTTCGAACGCTATAGCCAACAGCTTTTGGTGCGCCAAGACAATGTAATTTTTTCCTTGGGACGCATGGGTCTAGAAGCCCGCCCTCTAAGCACTGAGGAAGCGACAACTCTGGTTTACAATTTATATAATCCTTCTGATTTTGAAAAAAACAATATTAATATTCCCGATAGTTTATTAGAATAAAATGGCTGACGAACAAAATCCTAATCAAACCTATATAGACCGCCAGAAGGCTTTTCAAAGTCTGATAGCTCCGGCTGGCTTAGAAATCCTTCAAAATCAAATAAAGCTAGGCGATAAATATGTAAAAACATTGTTTGTTTTAACCTATCCTCGGTATTTGGTGCCCAATTGGTTCAACCCTGTCATTAACTTAGGAGTAAGCTTAAATGCAGCTATTTATTTCCACCCCGTAGATAACAGCGTAATTTTAAAAAAATTAAGGGACCAATCAGCCAAGGTCCAGGCAACTATAGACGAGCAAGCCTCTAAGGGATTAGTAAGAGACCCTGTCTTAGAAACAGCTATTCAAGATATAGAAACACTGAGAGATTCTATTACCCAGGGAACAGAAAAAATATTTAAGGTGGGAATATATATCACTTTAATCGCCGATAGCCCAGAAGCGTTAAAAAAGGCGGAGGATGTGGTAGTAAACCTACTAGAAGATAAACTCATCTACCTTAAACCAGCTATTTTCCAACAATATGAGGGCTTGGAGTCTACTTTCCCTTATAACCTAGACCGGCTTTCTATCCATACCAGCTTAAATTCTTCCCCCGCTTCCACTATTTTCCCCTTCATTTCCTCGGATTTAACTGGAGATTCTGGGATTCTTTATGGGGTCAACCGCCAAAATAGCGGTTTAGTAATTTTTGATCGTTTTTCCCTAGAGAATGCTAATATGATAATCCTTTCTAAGGCTGGCGGAGGTAAGTCATATGCGGCTAAATTAGATATTATTCGCTCATTAATTCTTGGCACAGAAGTTATTGTTATTGACCCAGAAAATGAATACCAATATTTAGCGGAAACTTTTGGCGGGAGTTTTTACAAGATTTCTATCGGCTCTTCCGAGCATATCAATCCCTTTGATTTGCCTATTATTAGGGAAGATGAAACTACTGAGGAAGTTTTTAGAAGCCATGTGCTTTATCTTATTGGGCTAATAAAGCTTATGGTAGGAGCACTTACGCCTATAGAAGAAAGCCTTTTGGACCAAGCCATATACCAAACTTACGCCGCTAGAGATATTTATCCCGATAGCGACTTTACGGGTAAAGAGCCACCCCTTTTAGAAGACTTGGCCACTATTTTAAACACCATTACGGGTGGGGAGGAGCTATCGGCCAAACTATACAAGTATATTAAGGGCACTTTTGCGGGATTTGTAAACCAACCTACCAATATAGCAATAGGCAATCGTTTGATTGTCTTTAATATCCGCGATTTGGAAGAGGAACTTCGCCCTATTGCTATGTATATGACTCTCAACTACATCTGGAATTTGATTCGTTCTGAGCTAAAAAAGAGAATCCTGGTAGTTGATGAGGCATGGTATCTTATGAAATATGATGAAAGCGCATCTTTTCTCTATGGGATAGCCAAACGCTCGCGCAAATATTATTTGGGTATTACGGCCATTACGCAAGACGTAGAAGATTTTTTGGCCAATAAATATGGCAAACCCATTATTACCAACTCGTCTCTGCAAATGCTTCTAAAGCAATCTCCCGCAGCTATTGATATTATTGCCAAAACCTTTAACCTTACCGAGGTGGAACAGAGTATCCTTCTGCAATCAGATGTAGGGACGGGGCTCTTCTTTGTTGGTAATCAGCATGTCCCCATAGAAATAGTTTCCTCTTATAGCGAGGAGCAAGTGATTACTTCTGACCCTGAAGCTATTTTAGCTAGAAAAAACAATGCTAACAATTAATTAATTTTTAATTTTTCAATATTTTAATGCGAAAAAAAAATAAAAATTTTGTTATCACCTTGCTGCTACTGACTATTTTTAGCTTGCCCCTAATAACCTTAGCTGATATTAATTCCTATAAACTAGAACAGGGAATTCCCTTCATAGGTGGAGCTGGAGCGACTTTAAGCTATGGTGATTTTAATAAACTATTTGAAAGATTTATCACCATTGTATATATAATTGCCGCTATAGCCGCTTTCATAAAGATACTGATAGCGGGAATAAAGTGGTACACTTCCGGTGGGAGTTCTAAAGCCATTAGTCAAGCAAAAGAAGATATAAAAAATGGCCTGATAGGATTATGCTTCCTCCTCTTAGCGGGAATACTTTTGGAATTTATAAATCCCAATTTGAATAAATTGAGTGAT
>DAONGQ010000002.1:20808-34755 GCA_035404205.1 Candidatus Paceibacterota bacterium
CTTAGCGGGAATACTTTTGGAATTTATAAATCCCAATTTGAATAAATTGAGTGATGTTTTCAAACCTGATGCCGGAGTAGAATGCACCCAGGGTAATAATTTTAATAGTTCTTCTACTGCAGTCGCAGAATTGCCTATTTCAAATGGCGACAACGTTATTAGGGCAAGTTCTGGCTTTTCAGGAAATAATGGGGTCCCCTTATTCAAACAATATGATAGCAGGTGGGGGAAGCTTCCTTACCCAGATGATAAACATTTGTTTGCCGATAATGGCTGCGCGCCAACTTCAATTGCTATGGTTATAACAAAATTAACTGGTACCACGATCACCCCTGCAGATTTGTATGGTAAAATGAAAACCAACAATGCTTCCCTTAGTAACTATGTAGATTCTTATGGCAACAGCAAAAATTATGCTGGAATAGCTGATTTGTACGGAATCAGAACAACAGGGAGTTCAGACATGAAAAGTTGCTTAAGTACGGGCGGGATTGCAACCGCGGTTGTTAATGGAGGATACGGGCAAGACAACCCCTGCAAACAATTGCTCAACACTGATACCGGCGGCCACATGATCGTTATCACTGGCATTAATGATAAAGACGGATATCTGAATATAAATGACCCCTATTATGACAAAAACGAATACCATCACTACATTGCCGCTGAAGAGAATCTAATCAAAAGATGCGCTACGTCTATTTGGTGTTTTACTAAATAAATATTCTAATACAAAAAACAGCCCTTTATAGGGTTGTTTTTTATTTAGGCAAATCAAATAGTTATTTTTTTGGGTTTTACCACTACGTGCCTCATATCTCTTTCTCCTAATGACTCTGTCATAACCGCCTCGCTTGTGGCTAGTTCTGTATGAACAATCCTTCTCTCTCGGCTAGACATTGGTTGTAAAGCGACTGGCTTGTCCGTCAACATAACGGTTCTCTCCGCCTTATGCGCCAATTCCTTCAAAGACTCCTCTTTAAACGCATTATAGTTATTAGCATCTGCCGATAAACTTACCTCAGGACCAAACATCTTGGAGGCAACGAGACGGCAAAGGTGCTCTAAAGCATATAAATTCTCGCCATTATTGCCTATAAAAAGACCACTTTCTGTTAATTGAATATCTACTTTAAGGCGATGCTCTTCCGGTTCTGTCACAATAATTTCAGCATCTTTAAACCCGATGGTTTGTATTAAATGACTCAAAAATTCTTTAAAATTGTTTGTATCCATATTAATTTACTTATTGCGGCAATATTCGTGCGGGTTAGGCGTAAGACTGGCAATGAATGTGCACCCGAGGCAAACTTTATTATCTCTTATTAGTCAGCCAATCCTGAGCAAGTGATACCAAGCTAAACACTGCCCAATACAGATAAAGTATAGCATAAATGCTCTTATATAAAGAAAGAATCGCTAGAGGAAGAGTATACATCATCACTGTGCTCATTTGCATAGCCATAGGGCTATTAACATTTTGAGCTTTTTGCTTTTTGAGCATAAATTTCATTTGCACAGTCTGTATCACTGTATAGATAACGGCTAAAAGAAAACTATGGGAAGCCAAATTTAAACCCAAAAAAGTAAGATTAAGAGAGGCGCTTGTTACCGAAGGATAAAGCAAGGAAGTGACGAAAGACACTCTGGCTGGGTCCACCAGGTCCCTGAAGAGGCTATAGAATATAAACATGGCCACTACTTGAAAAATGCTAAAAGCAAAAACGGAAAAAGTGGCAGTAGGGTTTATATTATAATCCTTATATAAAGCCATCATGGCTTTTGCCATTCCTTCCTGGTCGCCCTTGTATTGTTTCTGAATCTTTTGCAATTCGGGCTGGATAAGAGCTAATTGTTTTTGTACCTTTTCGCTTTTCTCAAAAAGGGGCCAAAGTAACAAGCGAAATAATACAGTGAAAATAATAACCGCTATTCCCAAGTTGTTGCCGCAGAGATGCGCAAGAAAAACAATAAAGTTTAGGATGGGCTGGTAGATAGCCAAACTAAAAAGAGATTGAGTCATAATAATTTAATGAATAGCCGTAATAATTTTATCCGCTTCTTTCTGCAGCTGTTCCCTTGTAGGGAATATTTTTGAATTTTTGAAATAGACTATAATATCCCAATTGGGCATTTTACGTATCTCACTCTCCATAATACTGGCAAACACTCGCTTTAAACGGTTTCTATCTACGGCCCGCTTATAGCTCTTTTTAGGGATAATCAATCCGAGCCGGCCATGATTTTCAGTATTCCTCGCAATTTTGAACCAAAAAATTGGGCTATAAAAATATCGCCCCTCTTTAACCACTCTTTCTATATCTTTCTTGTGTTTAAGGCGATATTTTTTAGGCAACATAAAGGCTATTAGACTGTCAAACGCTTTCTCCCTTTTTGACGACGACTTTGGATCACCTTCTTACCCCCTTTTGAGGCGCTTCTTTTCAAAAAACCATGAGTATTCCTCCTTTTTCGTTTTTTGGGCTGGTAGGTTACAGACATAGATTAAAATTTAACTGTTTATCCCTGCTATTGTAGAATAAAATACCCCTTTTTGCAAATAAATACGCGATTTTTATTTTAAACTGTTTATCCACAAGCTATACCCTAAAAGGTGCTTGAGGTTGTTTGCTATTACATTTTTAAACAGTTATAATTGCCTAGAGATATGACTAACGAGGAAATTTGGAATATTGTTCTCGGAGAAATGAAGGTAACAGTTACCCCTGCTAATTTTGCCACTTGGTTCAAAGATACTAAATTTGAAACTAACGGCAAGGAAGGGGTTATTTTAGTTCCTTCTAATTTCGTTAAAGAGTGGCTACAAAGCAAATACAATAAAAATATCCTCAAGGCCGTAGTTAAACTACAGCCTCAAATTAAAGAATTAAGCTATAAAATTGACACAAATGCTTTTAAAAAAGCTGATTTAGAAACTAAAAAAACATCTAAAAAGAAAGAACCTGATGTTATTATAGAAGAAACCTCTTTGCCAGAGATTAGTTTAGACCCCGAAACCAATCTTAATCCTAAATATACTTTTGAAAGTTTTATTGTAGGCAGCCACAACGAATTGGCTCACGCCGCCGCTCAGGCAGTCGCTAAAAATGTGGGTACAAAATATAACCCCCTTTTTATTTACGGGGGGGTTGGTTTAGGTAAAACTCACTTGCTGCAAGCTATTGGCAATCAAATTAAGTCCGACAAGAATGGCAAAGGAAGGACTATCCGCTATATGAGCATGGAAAAATTTACTAATGATTTGGTGAATGCCTTAAGACAGCAAACAATTGATGAATTTAAAGAATCCTATAAAAAAATAGACGTTCTCCTCATTGACGATATACAATTTATAACCGGCAAAGAAAAAACTCAAGAAGAGCTTTTCCATATATTTAATACGCTCTATGAGCATAATAAGCAAATCGCCTTTACCTCAGACAGACCGCCCAAGGCCATTCCTTATTTGGAGGACCGTTTGCGGTCTAGATTCGAAGGGGGAATGATTGTAGATATAAGCTTACCAGATTTAGAAACCAGAATCGCTATTTTAAAGCTTAAGGCGCAACGCAAGGGGATTGCTTTTAGCGACAGTGTCTATAGCTATATTGCCGAAGCTATTCCCAGAAACATCCGAGAGTTAGAAGGGGCTCTAAATAGGGTTATCGCTTATTGCCAGTTAAAAAATATTGAACCGACAGTGGAAGATGTGAAAAAAATTTTAGGAAATATTTTAACTATTCCCAGCCGGACAATAGGTTTTAGCGATATTATTCGCGAGGTAGCCATGTTTTATAATATTCCCAAAGAAGAATTGCTGAAACGTTCGCGCCGTCAGGATATAGTAAAACCCAGGCAAATTGTCATGTATTTAATGAGGGAAGAAATGAAGAGCTCTTATCCATATATTGCCGAGAAGTTGAACAAAAAGGACCATACTACTATAATATACGCCTACGAGAAAATTTCCCAAGAAATTAAGAAAGACATTAATTTGGATAGAGAGATTACCACTTTAAGAGAAAATTTAAGAAAAGTTTAAGCTTTCTCGGTAAAATATTTGAGGATATAGTGTGGATGAAAAAAGCATAAACGAGGTATTAAAAGTTTACAAAAATATTTCCTCAAAAGATATTCCATTAGTTATACTTTTTATTCTTAGCTTATCCACTGGGAGAAAAAAATAAATCAAGGCCTAATTATCGATAGCTATTATCTCCGAGAGAATTTTCCACTGTTTTTCTCTATCTTAATAATAAATAATAAATTTCTTTATTTAAAATAATAAATTATTAAACTATTAAATACTTAAACATAATATGAAATTTACTTCCTTAGTTGAACCTTTAAAAAAGCAAATAAATTTGGCCGAAAAAGTCAGTGATAAAAAATTAACTTTGCCAATTCTTGGCAATTTGCTTTTAAAACCAGAAAATGGCCAATTAAAAATTTCTGCGACTGATTTAGAGCTTGGTTTAACCATTATTTTACCGGGAAAAATGGAAGATGGTCCGGGTTTAACTGTTCCTGCTAAAAATTTATCACTTTTTCTTAACAATCTTAACGAAGAAAAAATCACTCTAAGCGTCAAGGGGAGTATCATGCATTTGGAAAGCGGAGAGTACAAGGCTGATTTACAGGGGATGCCAGTTGATGATTTTCCTATTATTCCAGAAGTAAAGAATAGTGAATATATAGAAATAGACAAAAAAGATTTAAATGAAGGGTTAACTCAAGTTATTAATTCAGCTGGTTATCCAGTAGGCCGTCCAGAATTAAATAGTATTTTCCTAACTTATAAAAAAGGTGATTTAAGATTGGTAGCCACCAACAGTTTTAGACTAAGCGAAAAAATATTGAAAGATAAAATTGAATCAAATCTAGAAAGAGAAATAGAGATTATTGTTCCTATTAAAACTGCTCAAGAAGTTCTGCATATCATTAACGAGGGGGAACTAGACAAAGAGAAGGTAAGAATTTATATAGAAAGCAGCCAAATCCTTTTTGATTTTGGCAATATTAAATTAGTTTCCAGACTCATTGAAGGAAATTATCCTAAATATCAGAATATTATTCCTAAAGACTTCAAAACTAACGTCTCTGTAGATAAATTTGAATTATTAAATGCGGCTAAAATTGCCAGTATTTTCGCCAGTAAAAATAATGATATTAGCTTAACTATTGACAGCGCCGCTAATAACCTAGTTTTAGAAGCGCGTGATAGCAATATTGGCAATAACGAAACTACTATAAAAGGGGATATTACAGGCGATTCCTTAAAGATTTCTTTTAATTACAGATTTCTCATCGATGGCTTAAACTCTCTTAATGGCGATAAAATTAGTTTCGGCTTAAATAGCGAACTCTCGCCGGTAAGATTTAAAAGCTTGAATAGCGATGACTACCTCTATATTTTAATGCCCCTTAACTTAAATAATAATTAGTATGGTTATTTTAGGAATAGATCCTGGAACAACCCGTTTGGGATATGCGGTGCTTAATATAAACTATTCGAAAAGCCAAAAAAGTTATCGCTTAAAGCTGCGGGGTTATGGTTGTCTGGAGCCAGAAGAGCAAGAGCAGCCGCTCCGGTTGAAAGCTATTTATAATTTTCTTAAAAAAACGATAAAAAACTATAACCCGGATTATGTTTCTTTAGAGAACATTTTCTTTTTTAAAAACGCTAAAACTGTTATTCGCATTAGCGAGGCGCGCGGTGTTATTATCTTAGCGGCGGCTGAAAGCAAAACGCCTATACTAGAACTTACCCCGATAGAAGTTAAACAATTACTCACGGGATACGGAAGAGCTGATAAAAAAGAGGTAAGAAAAACAATTTGTAATATATTAAATTTAAAGCATCAGCCTAGGCTAGACGATACTTCTGATGCCATGGCGATAGCCTTTACTAGCTTTAATAAATTAAAGAAAATAGACTTTACATTGGATAAATTTTCGTGTAAGATAGACCAATAAATTATTTTTAGCAACCTATGAACTTGAAGGATGAACCCCAAAAAGGAGATATAAATTCTGAAGAAGAGACAGAAGCAACAGAAGAAGAAGTTTCTCCTGAGGAAAAAGACGCTTCTGTGAGAAAGAAATCACCTATAGTAACTGAAAGTAGCGATGATGATGAAGAGGCTCCTAGCAGTCTAGGTGGTGATGACGAAGAAGAGGAGGGGGATGAAGATGGTGATACTAGCGCCTATGAGGAATGTGATAAAGGCGGTTGTAAAGAAGAAATTTATTAAGTAGCCTATTAAAGCCGACCCTAAGGGTCGGTTTTTTAAATTAAGAGTTAATGATATAATAGGCGAGTATGATGAATATTTTTAAAAAGAATAAAAAGCATTCTACAGGGAAACAAATCCTCTTGGGCGCAGTAGTTTTGGCTCTTCTCCTTTTGGTTTATATTGGGATTTTATGGATTAACCTACCCAGCTATATCGATATTACTAGCCAGCGTTATATTCAATCTAGTAAAATTTACGATCGCACCGGGAAAGTCTTGCTTTATGAATTTTCTGGTGATCAAAAAAGAACTGTGGTTAGCCAAGAAGATATTCCCGATATAGCGAGAAAAGCAGTTTTAGCTATTGAGGACCATAACTTTTATAATCATGGCGCTATTGAGCCAAAAAGCATTGTCAGGGCCGTTATTTATGATGTTATGCACCCAGGAGAATGGCAAGGTGGTTCCACTATCACTCAGCAGTTAGCTCGGAATGCTTTTTTAACGACAAAGAAAACTATCGATCGGAAGATTAGTGAGATTGTCTTATCTTATAAATTGGAAAAGATATATACTAAGGACCAAATCCTTACGATGTATTTAAATCAGATTCCTTATGGGCTCCAGATCTATGGTATTGAATCAGCTGCGCAAACCTATTTTGGCAAATCAGCCAAAGACTTAGACTTGGCTCAAGCGGCTATATTGGCGGCGATTATTCAATCTCCGAGCAGATTGTCTCCCTACGGTTCCCATATAGATCTCTTAAAAGCGCGGCAAGAACGAGTTTTGGATAATATGGTGAAATATGGTTGGGCTACTAAGACCGAGGCAGAAGAGGCTAAGACCGAAAAATTGGTTTATCAACCACAAGCCAACTCTATGCTTGCCCCTCATTTTGTGTATTACGCCTTAGACCAACTGTCAGACCGCTATACCGAGGATGACCTTATCAATGATGGTTATAGCATTATTACGACCTTGGATGCTGATTTGCAATCTAAGGCAGAGGAGTTGGTGAGCAAATACTCGCAAACAAATAAAGAAGCTGGGGTAGGAAATATGGCTTTGGTAGCCGAAGACCCTAAAACTGGCGAGATTTTGTCTATGGTTGGTTCTAGCGATTATTACGATGTTAATAACCAGGGGAACTTCAATGCCGCTCTAGGCATTAGGCAACCAGGTTCAGCCTTTAAGCCCTTTGCTTACTTAGAGGCCTTTAAAAAGGGTTATTTACCTACAACCATTTTATGGGATGTGCCAACCAATTTTTCTACTGGTGCAACTCCCTATATTCCGCAAAATTATGATAGTTTATATCATGGAGCGGTAGATATGAGGCATGCTTTGGCGCAATCATTGAATATTCCTGCCGTTAAAACTTTATATTTGGCTGATATAGGAGATACCATAGATTTGGCTACTAAACTAGGCATAACTACGCTTACCAAAAAACCTTCCGACTATGGCTTGGCTCTAGTTTTGGGTGGTGGTGGTGTAAAGCTCGTAGATATGGTGGCAGCCTATTCTACGCTTAGCCAAGAAGGAGTAAAAATTAATCAATCGAGTATATTGGAAATTAAAGATAGCCGGGGGCAAGTTATTTATCAGCGCCCTACCCCCACGGCAGAGACAATTATAGAGCCGGAGCCAGTGAGGGTTTTGAACGACGTTTTATCTGATAATGAGGCGCGTTATCCCATTTTTGCTGCTAATACCCCATTGCAAGTAACTGGCTATAAAGTTGCTGTAAAGACTGGTACTAGCCAAGATTATAGAGATGCTTGGACAGTGGGCTATACGCCTACTATAACCGTAGGGGTTTGGGGTGGCAATAACGACTATAGTCCAGCAAAAGTAGGCGGTTCTGGAGAACGAATTGCAGCTTCATGCTGGCATGATTTTATAGTCGCGGCTATCAATAAGTTGGGAGCAGGGTCCTTTAATCCACCGCAAATTGTTTCAGTGAATAAGCCCATGTTTAACGATGATGCGCTTGTTACCAGGCAGGTCAATATCGATAGAACTACTGGTCAAGTAGCTGGTCCGCTTACTAATCAAAATAATATTGAAGTAAGAACTTATCAGGAAGTGCATTCCATCCTGTATTATGTAGATAAAAGCGACCCTACCGGCCCGATTCCCAATAATCCTCAAAATGACCCTCAATATTGGAATTGGGAAGGGCCAGTTCTGAATTGGGCTAGCCGTAATATTCCTAATTTTCAGAGTTATAATCAGACGCCGCCCAATACCTCTAACACGCCTCCGGCTGACGCTAAAGCGCCTACAGTTACCATTGAATATCCAAAAGACGGCGATTACATTAACACTGATTTTACTGTTGAAGCCAGTATCAATTCAAGTTATCCCATTAGTCAGGTTAGCCTTTATCTAAATGATTCTTTAGTGGGAACGCTGTCCCCAATAACTTTAGTTGACAGTGCGACTAATCAAAGTCGAATAGTTTACCGGTCTGCTCCTATCAGTTTTAGTCAGGTTCAAGAGCAAAATGAACTAAAAGTAGTAGCGGCCAATCAATATAATCAACAGGGGGCGGATAACATAATGGTTTTTAAAAATACCCCCTAAGACATAAACTAAAAACACCCGCTTATGGGTGTTTTTAATATATTTATTTGATTTTATAAAAAATATGTTTGGGCAAAGGCATTTTTAAAGATTGTTGCCACAAGAGGAAAAATTGAGTTTGCGATAATTTAAATTGATTAGCCGCTAACCTTTTGGCGCTTATCATTAAATTTTGATTTTTGTAATCTAATACCTGTAAGCCGGGCACAATTTGATCTACTGTATCCTGAATTTGTTGTAGCTCTTCTTGGGAGGCAAAATAGTTTGGCATGCCTAACCGTTGAGCGGCGGCTTTCAGAGAATTGAGGAGGGGGAGGAACATAGCAAATAAGTTTATAAAGTTAAAAGTTTATAAAGTTGTAAAGTAGAAACGCAGCAGTGCAAACAACCTTTCGAATTGTGAATTGTATATTTACTTTATATACTTTATAACTTGACGAACTTTAAAAGCTTATACAAGGACATTGTGAAAAACTTCGGCCACATCATCGTTATCCTCCAAGGCCTCGATGAAATCAGTAAAGGCCTTATAGTCGTTTTCTGAGTCCATGTCTATTTTAGTATCGGCGACATAGGCAATGTTGCTTTCTATAATAGGAATATCATTCTGGATAGCGCTCATGAGATTGCTTAACTTATCAGGTGCAGTATAAAGAATGACATTTTCGTCATCTTTGACAATATCATCCGTTCCATTCTCTATAGCCTTCAATTCCAAATTATCGTTCCATAGATTCAAACTGACTACAAGATAGCCCTTTTCTTTAAAAAGGTAGAGAACGCTTCCAGGGCTAGCCAATTTTGCATTATATTTATTTAAAGTCTGTTTTACGCTGCCTAATGCCCTATTTTTATTGTCCGTAATAGTTTTAATGAGAACCGCCGAACCGCCCGGTCCGTAAGCTTCATAAATGGTCTCGTCCATTTCTATGCCTTCGCTACCAATGCCGGAGCCCCTTTTGATTGCCCTTTCTATATTATCTTGCGGCATGTTGGCGCCCTTTGCCTTGTCGACCAACATGCGTAATTTAGGATTGCTTTCTAAATCAGGACCGCTTTTAGCGGCGGCGGTGATTAAGGAAATTAATTTAGAAAAACTTTTTCCTCGCTTGGCATCGGTTGCCGCTTTTTGATTTTTAATATTGGCCCATTTAGAATGTCCAGACATAAAAAGTATGCTTTAATTTAACGTCTCTATTCTAACACGAGAACACAAAATAAGAAATCAGCTTTTAAATTAGGCCGCAAATTGCTATTTTAATGTTTGTGAAAAAATTAATAGCCCAAAATGACTTGCTCTTGACAAAAATGTCTATTGGCCTATAATATAATGTGTCCCTAAGGGGATTTTATGTTCTCTGGTTTACCTCTTGACAAGTGTAAACTTATAGGATATAATAAAATAGTTCTTTAAAGTTATATTAGTCTCGGGGCAAACCAGGTACATTTTGGAGATAACCTGTTTGGAGTGATTGGTTGATGGGTATTCTGGATCCGTCTGGGATATGCCTTGCCGTACTCTTTTTGTCACCCTTGTGGTGATTTTCTTGCCTTGAGGCTAATGCAACTTTAGAGAGAAAAACGCGCCATTTAATGGCGCGTTTTTTATTTGTTTTACTCTATCCCTTTAAAACTATTCCAGTCGATTAACCCCCTGAGGACCTTAATAACGGCATCTTGTTTAAGCGAAATAGTTTTTTTAGCTATCTCTTTGGATAAATCTGAGGAGCCCAAGTGCTGAGAGAGGGAATCATCAAAAAATGCTAATTCAAAAATAGCCATAAAACCATTGTAACCGTCATTGCCGCATTCGCCGCATCCGCTAGGAGTCTTGAGATGGTAAGGTTGTTCCAATAGGGGCCCAAACGCAGGTTTCCAGGTGGGGGGAAAATGGAGCAAAGTTTCGTCTATAATTGAAATTTGCTCCTGAGTGGCTGTTGCTCTTTGGGCGCAAATGGGGCAGAGACGCTTTACCAGCCTTTGGCTAATAATCAATCTAACCGCTGATAAGTCTTGGGGGGCTATACCGAAGTTAAGCAAACGCTCAATGGCTCCGGCTGCATCGAGAGCGTGAACGGTAGAAAAAACCAAATGGCCTGTTAGGGAAGCTTGAACAGCTACTTTAGCAGTTTCGGCATCTCTTATTTCTCCCACAAGAATAACATTAGGATTTTGTCTCATTATGCCTCTAAGGGCTTTTTCAAAAGTATAATCCTTGCTTTCATCTATTTGCGTTTGGACTACTCCATCCAGATGATATTCAATGGGGTCCTCAATGGTTACTATTTTAATATCAGGTCGATTAATTTTTTGGAGCAAGGCAAAAAGAGTCGTTGTTTTACCGGAAGAAGTGGGTCCGGCAGTGAGAATCAGTCCTTGAGGTTTTTTAATCACTTTCGTGAGGCTGGGAATAAGTTCAGGCAAAAGTCCCAAGTCCTCCAATTTTAGCATTTGCATATTATCAGGAAGAAGCCGCAAGGAAACCACAGGACCATAACCTCCGGGAATAATGGAGACTCTTATATCAGTAGTTTTTTTAGACGGCAAAGTCACTTTAAATCGACCTTCAAGAATCTCTCCCTCTTCTTTAAGGCGCAAGCCAGTAATAGATTTAATGCTAGAAACTAGTCGGAAATAATCGCTACTATTTAATTGGCAAAGCAATGTAAGTCCGTTTTCTTCCCTTAGATAAATTTTTGCCATTTCTTTCTCGACCTGGCAATTAATATCGGTAGCTTGCCTGGTAACGGCGGCGCCTATAATATAATTTAATTTGGCAAGAGGCTCAAGACCGGCAATGATTTTAGTTAAATCCAGCTCTTTAGGAGGAATAGCTTGGATTTTATCTAATAGGCTTTGTTCTAAAAATAATCCGCGTCTTAAGGCGCTGTTAATAATGGTGCCATAGAGTCCTTCAATGTAATTAATGTCACCTGCTACTCGATAGACTTCCTCTAAACTAGTGATTCCTTCGATGGCTTTTAAGATACCATCGTGGAAGAGGGGTATCATGCCTTCCTCGATAGCTAACTGTCTTAAGTAATCTAAGCTGTTGTTTTGGCTAATGGCTTCATTGATGGCATCGGAGACTATAAAATTTTCAAAGAGTCCCAATTGCCCTATATAGCCTAAACCATGGCAATGTTCGCAGCCGACAGCTTTGTAAAATTGCGGAAATTTTTCAGGTAAGCTAACATGCGCCTCCGGAGCCAGAATAGAAAAGCTGTCTCTAATCTTTTGGGCAGTCGCATCATCTAAATCATAGGCCTGCTTGCAAAAAGGGCATAATTTTCTAATTAGTCTTTGGCCAATCACCAATTTAAGGGAAGAAGCAATGGCGTTTTCATTAACACCCAGTTCGAGTAAACGAGGAATAGCTCCAGCCGCTTCATTAGTATGTAGAGTGGATATCACTAGGTGACCGGTTAAGGCGGCTTGAGTGGCAATTTCGGCTGTTTCGTTATCGCGGATTTCGCCTATTAAAATAATCTCAGGGTCTTGCCGCAAGATAGTGGCAAGTCCACTTGCGAAAGTATAATTTTTGCTCTTGTCTACCTGGGTTTGATTAACCCCATTTAAATGATATTCAATGGGGTCCTCAATTGAAATTATTTTTAAATGAGGGTCAATCTTTTCCTTTAGAGCTGCGTATAAAGTGGTAGTTTTTCCTGAACCCGTGGGTCCAGTGGTGAGGATTAAGCCATTAGGAGCGCTAAAAACGCTTCTAATTTTATTTAATTCCCAATCGTTAAAACCTAAATTATTTAATTTAAGATTGATTTTTTCTGGGTCCAAGAGACGCATGACTATATTTTCCCCCCAATTGCCAGGGAGTACGGAGACTCTTACTTCTAGAATATTTTGGTTATCAACAATGGTGAAACGCCCATCCTGCGTCTTCACGGCAATATTTAATTTAAGGCCAGAAAGCAGTTTAAAGCGATCAATTAATTTTTGCCCTAATTGTTTTTCTATAATGCCCCCGTCATAAAGCAATCCATCAAGCCGATAACGCAGGGTTAGGGAGTTTTCGTTAGACTCTAAATGGATATCTGAGGCTTTCAGGCTTACCGCGGTCTTTGTTATAAGAGATATGAGGCTTGAGGGGTCTGCAGTGTTTTTTAGAACCATTTCTAACTGCTTAAGGTCTAATTCTTGGGTAGCGCTGATATCAATTTTTCCCACCAAACTGCTTTTGGGCGGGGTATAGAGGTCATAGGCGCGAAGAGCGGTAAGGAAACTGTCTTTAGAGGTAATATAAAGAGCGATAGTATAACCTTGGCTTCTGAGTTTGTCTAAACTGCTTGTAGTCTCAGCGCTTTGGGGATTCAAAACAGCCACCTTTAAAGTAGCTTGTTTTTTATCAAAAACTAATAGGCCACCTAATTTGGCCTCACTTTCTGGGAGCAAACCAGCTATTTCGGGCTTTATATTCAACCGGTTCAAACTAATATAGGGGAGGTGCAATTTAATGGCTAAATTTTTAGCGAGACGTTCCTCTCCCAAATTGTGAAGCGTATCTAAATTAGTTTGTTTCCTTAGATTGATCATTGAATTAGATTTTAGTCTTTAAATAATTTTCTGTATTTGCGATGAGAATATGAGATAACCTTTCTCTTCAAACTAATTTTAACACAAACCTATAATAAAAAAAGCTCTTATTAGCCAAGAAATAAGTATTTTGGTATATTGTAGTTAATGAGCTTAGACAATTTTCATTTTCAAACCAATTCCCCAGAAGAAACTATTAAATTAGGCGATTTTTTGGGTGGCCTACTAGTCCAAACTGATTCAACAAAAGCTACAGTAGTCGCTTTAAACGGAGTTTTAGGAGCGGGCAAAACGGAATTAGTAAAGGGTTTGGCAAAATTTTTGGGGGTGAAAGAAAAAATTCTTAGCCCTACCTTTGTTCTTGCTAAAGAATTCAAATGTTTTAAGAAACCTTTTAAAAAAGTCTGGCATTTAGACTTATACCGCTTTAATAATTATGCTGATTTAAAGGCTTTGGATTGGCAGGATATCATTAAGGATAAAAACAATCTGATACTAGTAGAATGGGCAGATAAATTTAAAGAATTGTCTGCAGATTATGAAGTAACTTTGAAAGTAATGGGAGAGCA
>DAONGQ010000002.1:34855-42350 GCA_035404205.1 Candidatus Paceibacterota bacterium
TTTAGGCATGAGAAATATTCTGAATACAAGGCGAAGAGGGTTAAGCAGGAGGCGGATTTTTATGTCCAAATAGATAAAGTGAAAAATATTTTACGGTTAGCCGACATAAAATATTTTGAAAAAGCGGGTTTTGAAGCTGACGATATTATAGGCACAGTAAGCCGTTTGGCAGCAGAAGCCGACCAAGACTTGAGAATTATTATTGTGACAGGGGATTTAGATACGTTACAGCTAGTTAATAATCAGATTTCTGTTTATACTTTTCATCAGGGTATTAAAAATGAGGTTCTTTATGACCCGGCTAAAATAAAAGAAAGATTTAATCTTACCCCCGGCCAATTGATAGATTACAAGAGCCTTAGGGGCGACCCCTCGGACAATATTTTGGGGGTAAAAGGCGTGGGAGAAAAAGGCGCGCTTAGACTCTTAACCTTATATCCCAGTTTAGAAGATATTTATTTGGCGATAGAGAACGGCAGCATTACAACCGCATTGACTTCGGCAAAAGATAAAAGTTTAATCGCAAAATTAAAGGCTCAAAAAGACCAGGCTTATTTTAGCAAGTGCCTGGTAACTATTGATAGGCAGGTGCCTATAGACTTCAGCCTGAAGGATGTTGTTTTTAACGATTTTAATTACGAAGCGCTGGAGCCCTTATTCAAAGATTTGGGTTTTACTAGTTTGATAAAAAAAGCCAAGGAAGGTGTGTTGGACCAGCCAGCAAAAGATTATTCTCCTCCGTCTTTTAGGAACAAAAGTTACAATAAGGTTTCTCCTCAGAAAAAGATTGCTGCTAAGAAAGTCATTCCTCCTTCTCTTTTTTAGCTTGTGTCGATGTTATTATTGAAATACCTTTACTGCCTGCCAGTGATAAGGGGCGGCCTATTTTCCACTTTGTTCTAAATAAGCTATAATATTTTGGTTAGACAGTCTATTATTTATGGCCTCCATTAAACAAACGAGCAATAACCGAGAGAAAAAGGCGATTACTAATCCATGGATATTGGCATTAACCTCATGGTCAATTATGCCAATGATTTTTTTGACCCTAACCTTAGGAGTTCAAATATTCCTTAATTTTCTCTACCTAGACGATACCTTGAAATTATTGGTGAGCAGCTTAGCTATTGTTTTTTTAAGTTTAACTTGGGTAACCATTCTCGGAGCGGTAGTAAAAAATTTTAAAATTAGTTCCACCCAAAAACAAGTTAGCAATATTCTCTTGAGCATTAATGACCCAGTCATTGCTTATGACAATTCTTTCAGAATCATTTTTATTAATGCCGCGGCTGAATCTCTTTTAGGCGTTACTAATCAGAAAATTGCTTCTCAGCAAATTACCCCAGAAATGAACAATATCCCAGAGTATGGGCTTTTAGTCAAAATAATGTTTCCCTCTCTAGCGCCTGTAGTTTTAAGAAAGCAAACTACCGTTTTTCCGCAAAAAATGGTCTTAAAATTAATCGACCCCAAGGAAATTACCCTAGAGATTACTACTACCCAGATTTTTAATGACAAGCACGAGATAATGGGGTTCTTAAAGATTGTGCAAGATAAGACCCAGGAGGAGTCGGTGGCTCGAACCCAGAAAGATTTTATCACAGTGGCGGCCCATCAATTACGAACACCCCTGACAGGCTTAAACTGGGCGGTTGATTTGCTGATGAAACAAGAACTTGGCTCTTTAACTAGCGAACAACTGGCAACTGTTTCTCAAATGAAAGAGGCTTTGGCCAATCTGTCTTTAACAGTAAACAATGTTTTAAATATTGCCCAAGTGGAAGAGGGTCGCTTTGGCTTTGACTTCAAAGAAAACGATCTTAATGAAGCAATCTTAACGGTCTTGAGTTCATTAGAGCCAGTTGCCAAGAAAAGAAATATTCGCCTGTCTTATTATAGGCCAGACCCGGCTTTGCCCCATTTTGTCTTTGATATTAAACGGGTAGAAACTGCTCTGCAGATTTTTGTGGATAATGCCATTAAATATAATACGGATAAGGGGGAGGTAAGAATCAAAGTGAATAAAACCTCCGACAATCTTTATGCTGAAATTAGAGTGGAAGACACTGGCATAGGCATTCCTAGCAGAGAAATGGGCAAGCTATTTACCAAATTTTTCCGAGCTGGCAATGCTATTAAAAACGAAACCGAAGGCACTGGTTTAGGCCTCTATATCGCTAAAAACATAATTGATAGCCATGGCGGCAAAGTTTCTGTTAATTCTATAGAGGGCCGCGGTTCTGTTTTCAGTTTTACTTTGCCCTTGCAAGAAAATTTAATTCCTCCTCAAACTGATTTTAATCCTTAATTTTTATGCCAGAATTGCCAGAAGTTTATACTATTGTTAGATATTTACAGGAAAATATTAAAGGAGAAGTTTTCAAAAATGTTTGGACAGACGTTCCCCAAATTTTTGGCTGTCAAAGCAATTTTCACCAATTAGCCGCAAAAATTAAAGGGCAGAAAATACAATCGGTCGGTCGGTTAGGGAAAAATATTCTATTTAATACTTCCGGCGGCTTAACCATTTTAGCTCACCAAAAAATGAGCGGTCATTTTTTGGTGGGGCATTGGCAATTTAACCAAAAGTCTAAAACTTGGGCACCTGATGGCAGCAGATTCAACAAACAAGCAAAATTGGCTTTAATAGATTCATCCAATAGATTTATTCATGTTGTTTTTGAATTTCGCAGCGGTAAAATGTTGGCCTTATCTGATATGCGCAAATTTGCTAGAATAGAGTTAATAGAAACCACAAAGGTGTATACTAATAGTCGTTTAAGCAATTTAGGCCCCGATTGGTGGAATGAGCCCTTAACAGCTCAAGCTCTTTTGACCAAACTTCACGCCAGCAAAAGATATTTAAAGCCCTTTTTACTTGACCAAAGCATAGCTGCTGGACTGGGAAATATTTATGCGGATGAAGCTTTATTTAAAGCAAGACTAAGCCCTTTGAGAAAATCCGCCTCCTTAAATTTAAAAGAAGCGGCTCGTCTAGTGGTCGCTATCAAAAATACTTTGGCAACAGCTATTAAAAACAAAGGAACATCTTTTTCTGATTACAGGCAGGCAAATGGAGAGAAGGGGAGCTACCAAAATAAGTTAAAAGTTTATGGACGCAAAGGAGAGAAATGTTTTCGTTGCCATACCCTACTGGAAACTGTAAAAATAGGGCAACGCTCAGCTGTGTATTGTCCTCATTGCCAGAAATAAAAAGTGCACCTTTATTGGCATAAAATTTAGATTTTTTGTTTTAAGATATTATTCGAGATAGAGTTATGCTATATTTTTTTTATGGTTCTGATAGCTATTTAATCGGAACTGCTTATAAAGACCTTTTTTTAAAGTTGGCTCCTCAAGGAGCTAAAATAGAAGATTTCGTTTTAGACGGCTCTGACCCTGCTACCGGAAGCTCGCTTGAGCAATCGCTATCTACTAATTCTCTTTTTTCTGGCGATAGTCTTATTGTTCTGAAGAATTTTATGCCAGCATATAATAAGTGGGGCAAATTAGAGCAGAAAAAATTAAAGGATTATTTTGAAAATAGCGACATTAGCTCAAACAAAACAAAAAATTTGATTTGGGTAGAGGGTAACCTTAAGGCGAAAGAGATAGATAATCCTTTAGGGCATTGGCTTAAAAAAAATGGCAATATTAATCATTCAGAGACTCTTAAGGGTCTAGATTTTAAAAAATGGCTTGTCATTCAAGCCAAAAAGAAAAATATAAATTTAGAGCCGGCAGCTTTAACAGCTTTGGCCACTGCTTTTGAAGGGGAGACTGGTCTTATGGATCAATATCTTACCAAAATCGCTTTGGCAGATTTGAAGACAGTGAGTTTGGCTAAATTAGAAGAATTAGTTTATTTGCCTTTGAATGAAAATATATTTGCCCTCATTGGGGCGACTACTCAAGGGGATAAAAGCAAGGCGCAGTTTATGTTGCAGAAAGAATTAGATAGTGGAGCTCACCCTTTATATATTCTCACAATGCTCGTTTATGGATTTAGAAGTTTGTTGATAATCCAATCAGCCCTAAAAACTGGCAAGGACGTTTATAAGGAAAGCGGTTTAGCGCCTTTCACTGTGAGAGCTAATTTGGGGTTAGCTCAAAAAATAAGCGCTACCAAGCTAAAGAATATTTATAATCGACTTACTCGGTTAGATGGAATTTTAAAAAGAGGTCAGTTAGACCCCTCTTCAGCGTTAACAATGTTTATTCAAAGCCTCTAGGCCTTTTTAGCAGTAGAAGCTGTTTTAAGAATGCGGGCGTTTTTGGCTTTCAAACGAGCAGCCTTATTTTTGTGAAGTAAATTATCTTTAGCCAGTTTGTCCAAAGTCTTATAGACATTGGGTAAAAGCTTATGGGCATCTTCGTATTTACCAGCGCTGACTAATTTAATATATTTCTTTTGCAAAGAGTGCCAATTGTCGCGTTTGGGGGCATTAGCCTTTTTCTTGTTACGATTTTTAGCAATTTCTCTCTTAGCCGTTTTGGTTATAGCCATAAGGATAGAAACTTGAAAGTAAAATTATAATATTAATGCGAACCTAATTGAAAACTTTCCTATTATGGCATTTTTACAGTGAAAAAGCAAACGCTTTACGATTAAAATGCGAGGTTGTTGTAGACTGGCGCTATTTTGATTAGACGACAATAACTGTTTTTGCTATGATAAAGCAGTAGGTTTGTTAAGAGGGTGGGGGTAGTGGTAGAGGATAATTTGAATAAATATAAATAATAATTATAGACAAAAATGGCGCAAGCAAATGCGGTTACTGTTGTTGGTGAAAAACTGGCTGAGAAAATAGCACGGGACCTTTCTCGCGCTCGCCCTTCAAAATTTTCAGTTAGATATATTCCTATTATTAACAGAACCTTTCCAGATAGCGAAGTCCAACCAAGATTAGGGGGGGAGGTCAAAACATCCGTAGTGATATTAGCCATTGATAAACTAGAGAGAGAAACCATTAATGATTATTTAGTTAGATTCTACCTTATTACTGCGAATATTCGTCCCCAAGTGAAAAAAATAATAGCGGTGATGCCCTATTTCCCATATGCTAGGCAAGATAAGGCGTTTAGGAGGGGTGAGCCATTATCTTTTGAATTAATTGCCAATATTATTAGCAGTAATGTTGACGAATTTGTGACCGTTAATCCTCATGAGCACAGACTGCTAATGAAGAATGTTTTTAAAGTACCCGTGAGGGTAGTTTCGGCTTTTCCCATTTTGGGAGTAGAGTTTAGCAAAGCAGATTTAGTAGTTGGTCCAGACAGCGAATCAGCTCCTTTTGTCCAAGAGTTTGTTGGGCAGACTAAATTAGCCACATTGGTTTTTAACAAGGTTAGGAATGTGGCCACTGGAGAGGTAAAATTTACGCTGCCAAAAGGGGTTCAGGTAAAGACAGTCGTTAAAGGTAAAGATATTGTTTTAGTAGACGATGTTATTGCCAGCGGTCGAACGATTCTGCAGCTAAAGAAGGAGTTAACAAAGGAAGGTGCGCACTCCATAAGTTTGGCGTTTGTGCATGATATGACTAACGCAGAAACCTCTCGAAAATTAATAGCAGCTGGGTTTAAAAAGATTTCAACGACAGATACTTTGCCATCTAGATTTAAAAAGGTTTCCGTAGCCGACTTGATAGTAGATTTTTTAAAAGAATATCTAACTAATTAATATGGCAGAAAGGCGCTTTGATTTAAAAGTAGTACCCTTGGATATAGCCACAGGGCGCAATTGGATTGTTTTGGTAAATGAAGCGGATGGTTTGCATTATGGCATTCGCGCGGGGGATGAAATTTCCTTAAAATGGGACAGCCATCAAACAGAAGTTGCGGTTGATTTAACCAAAAGTTTCGTTCAGGAAGGGGAGATAGGGATTTTTAGAGATATCTTAGAAAAATATCAGATTAAAGCTGGAGAAATATTGTCTTTAGCTCCGGCGCCTAAACCAGAGTCGCTAGCAGCTATCGGTAAAAAATTAAATGGCGGACGGCTTTCAGAAAAAGAAATTGTTTCTATAGTTAAAGATACCATTAATTATAAACTGAGTGATTTAGAACTAGCTTACTTTGTTGCTTCTTCTTTTCCGGAGAATAATTTTACTAAGGAGGAAGCTTATTTCCAGACTAAAGCCTTCGCCGAGACGGGGGAAATGTTTAAATTTGGCAAAATTGTTGCTGATAAGCACTCCATAGGAGGTCTTCCAGGGAATAAAATTACCCCCATTATAGTTTCCATAGTAGCTAGCTATGGAATTATTATACCCAAAACTTCTTCGCGCGCTATTACTAGCGAAGCCGGTACCGCCGATGCCTTGAGTGTAATTGCGCCCGTTAGTTTTGACAGGGAGGAAATTGAGAACATAGTCAAAAAAACTAATGCCTGCTTAATATGGGGCGGGGCCCTAAAAATAGCGCCGGCAGATGATCGTTTTATTACTGTCCTCAAGCATTTAGGAACAGAGCCTCTCAGTAAAATGGTAGTCAGCATTATGGCTAAAAAAGTGGCCATGGGGGTAACGCATTTAGTGATAGATTTTCCTATGGGAGAAGGAACTAAAATTAAAAATAAAATCGTTGCTAAAAAAACAATAGCTTTATTTCAATATATAGCTAAAAAATTTGGCATAAAGTTAAGAGTGATTATTCAAGAAGCTAAAGGCCCTGTAGGCAGGGGAATTGGTCCTGCCTTGGGAATTAGAGATGATATAGCCGTTTTAAATCAGCTTTCGCAAAGGCCCTTGGATTTGGAGGCGAAGGCGACGAAATTAGCTGGTGTGCTTTTGGAGCTTATTGGCTATGCTGGAAAGGGTCAAGGCTCAAAATTAGCCTATAAGGCTCTCCAGAACAAACAGGCTTTGGCAAAATTCAAAGAGATTATTAACGCTCAAGGAGGAACTGTGCCCGATTATGATGAGATAGCGTTAGCTCCCGTTGCTTTCGCATACAAGGCTGACCATGATGGCGAAATTAAACAGATGGATAATGTGGCGATTATAGAACTGGCGCGTATCTTAGGCGCTCCTGAGACTTTAGCGGCTGGTGTCTATTTAAACAAAAGCCTTGGTGATCAATATAAAACTGGCGAAACTCTTTATACGCTTTATACGGAAAGCGAGGTCCGGTTAGAAATGGCTCGTGATTTTTTAGCTAATCATCTATTAATTAAATAATTTAAAAGATTTTATTTATGCGTAAGGGACTTTTTGAAGGGATTGCTCTTTTAGTAGGTATGATTATCGGTGCCGGTGTTTTTACTCTGCCCTATTTAAGTTTGCAATCTGGCGTTATGCCTACTTTACTTTTACTTGCTATTGTGGGAGCCATTATTTTATACATCCATTTAATTTACGGAGAATTATCGCTAAGAACAGAAAAAGCTTGTGGTTTACCCGGATATGTAGGCGCTTATCTTGGTCCCAAGGCAAAGAAATTTGTTTTAGGAACAACTCTTTTAACGTTTTCTATTTCCTTATTAATTCTTTTGCTT
>DAONGQ010000002.1:42450-58726 GCA_035404205.1 Candidatus Paceibacterota bacterium
TTCTACTCGTTAAATGGTTTGGCGGCAGTGCCGGAATCTTTGCAAACAGCTAGAATAAATAAATTACCTAAAAAAAATTACAAGCAGATAATCATTTGGGGTACGCTTATTCCCGTTGTTATTTACGCTTTATTTATTTTAAGCGTAGTGGGAGTGAGTGGTTTAAAGACGACGGATACTGCTATTAACGGCTTAGTAGGCGCTTTAGGCACTCCCATTGTTATTATTGGCGCCGCCCTGGGTTTACTGGCGGTAGCAACTTCCTATGTCACCTTTGGGATGTATCTGAAGCATCTTTTTGTGAATGACCTAAAGTTTACTAGAGTGATTGCGCAAGCTCTTATCCTTCTCGCTCCCTTTATTTTGTATTTTACCGGTTTAACTAGTTTTCTTCAGGCCATTAGTTTTATGGGGGCACTTCTCGGCGGGGCAGAAGGCATTTTAGTTCTTATTACTGCCTATAAAGCTAAAGGGATGAAAGGTAACCGCGAGCCAGAGTATACTGTTCCCTTGCCTAAGTGGTTCTTAATTGTGTTAATTTTGGCTTTAGCCGGTGGCGCCATTATGGAGATTGCGCATATACTTGGTAGCGTGGTAGGCTAAGGGCAACTTTAATATCCCAGCGTGTTCCTAGGGTTTTGCTTTGCATCGTACGAGAACACCTTATGATTGTTTAAGGAGAATACCGAAAGATTGTCTCGCCCCTATATTTTAATGGATAGAATGCGGCCCCCCGAAGGCTGCGATGGAAGTTCAACTCTTCCTGGGGGCACCATAATAACATTCTTAGGTAGACCAGGGCGAAAGCGGCCTTATGGGCTTAAAAACACGAGAACTTGCAAAATTATATTTATGGCGCAACCAAAGTCAAAATTATTTTCTCAGGATCTGGCTTTTAATAAAAAGGCTACTTTTGACTATCAGGTTTTAGATGCCTTAGAAGCTGGCATGGTTTTAACCGGTGGAGAAACGAAGTCAGCGAAATTAGGGCATATCCATTTGAATGGAGCCTTTGTGGTACCGCATGGCCAAGAGCTATTCTTGGTAAACTGTTTGATTGAGCCTTATCAGTCCAAGGAAACGTTAAAAGAGACTAAAACTCGTAGTATTAAATTGCTTCTCAAACGAAAAGAAATAGACTATTTAACTTCTAAAATAAAGGCTAGTGGCTTGACTTTGATACCCCTGAAAGTGTATAATAAGCGCGGTCTCGTGAAGGTAGAAATCGCTCTTGCTAAGGGCAAAAAGGCTTATGACAAGAGAGAAACTATCAAGAAACGTGATGATTTAGCGCGTATCCACCGAGGGGAGGATTAACTTGGGGATGTCGGGCTTCGATAAGAAATGTTTCTGACGATAAACGAATCGAGGATGCCAAATTACCTCGTTAATCATTCTGGCAAACAACAATTGTCAATACTTTGGTTCCTGCCTACGCTTTTGCGTAAGCTCACCTGCGACAAGGGGTAAGAAGTTGATCTCTAATAGATTTTTTACCTTTTAACTTTAGGGCATTTGAAAACTAGGACTACCAGAATTCAAATGAAGCTAGGTAGTAAAAAGATGGCGCTTTAGCTCGGTTTAAGACCATCTTTAAGCAACCGAGATATATTCGTAGTTTTATCGTGAGGAAGTTTTTTAGACGCGAGTTCAACTCTCGCCATCTCCACCCTTGTTTCAACCAGAGTGGGTTATACCTAATTTCCATTAGGTTTTTCGCTTTATTTTATTAAATTATTATCTTGTTTAAACCAAATAATTTTAATCCTCCTGAAACAGTTAGACTCATCGGCATTGATGACAAGCAAATTGCGGTAATGAGTTATTCAGAAGCTCAGAAAAAAGCTGAAGCGGAAGGCTATGATTTAATAGAAGTGTCTAGCAAGGCTGTGCCGCCTATATATAAATTAGGTGATTATGGCAAGTTCCTTTATCAGAAAGCTAAGGAGTTAAAAAAACAGCAGGCAAAACAGAAGAGTGATGAGCCCAAAACCATAAAGATTAGCTTTATGGAAGGGGTCCACGATATGGAAATAAAAGCTAAAAAAGCTGCAGAGTTTCTGGCTGAAAATAGGAAAGTAGATTTGCTTATGATTCTTAGGGCGAGAGAGAAAGCTCACAAAGATATAGCTGGCCAGAAGTTCGAGAACTTTTTGAAAATGATTCCTGGGGGCTATCAAATAATCTCAGAAATGAAAAGTACGCCAGGCGGATTCTTTATAACTATTAAAAAACCTTAATCTAATAATATGCAAAGCAGTTTATCAAAACGTTTTAAAATAACTGGCGGGAAAAAGATTCTTATGCGCAGCAGCAAAATAGGTCATAATCGTTTGGCTAAAAATGGGAAAAAGATTAGAACGATGAGAAAGACAAAAGAAGCTAATCCTACGTATGCTAAATTTATTAATAAAAGTTATTTAAGATAGAATATGACAAGAGTAAAACGCGGTGTCCAAGCCAATAAGGCAAAAAAGAAGATTATTAAAGCCGCTAAAGGTTATCGCTGGAGAAGAAAGAGCACTTATCGTGCCGCTAAGGAGGCCTTTATGCACGCCCAGACTCATGCCTATACCAGCAGGAAATTAGTTAAGAGGACTAAAAGGGCTGAGTGGCAGATTCAAATTAATGCCTTCTGTCGAGAGAATGGTCTAACTTACAGCCAGTTTATCCATCAGCTGAAAGAACAGAATGTTATCTTGAACCGTAAAGTGCTAGCGGAATTGGCCCAAGAAGAACCTAAACTGTTAGAAGCTATTATCAAAGAAGTGGCCGCTACCAAGTAATTTTATTCCCATGGAACACCCTACCTCTCGGCAGGGTGTTTCTGTTTTAAGACTCTGAGTTTTGCCCAATAGTCCTTTTTTTGGTATATTCAACTCATGAAAGAAACAGTCACAAAATACTTAAGCGGTCTAATCATAAGGGCTGTCAACGATTTTGAAAAAAATAAGTCGTTTTCCCACAAGGAAATCCTTTTTAAGGTAGATAAAAATAGCTTGGAGGATTATGGCGATTACAACACCAATATTGCTTATATTTTAGCTAAAGAATTGAGACAAACGCCCCTAGAAGTAGCCGAAGAGCTTTTACCTTATTTTGAATCGGCTAAGAAGAAATATGATATTAATGGTTGGGTGGAAACAATAAAGGTTTCTCGCCCTGGTTTTATTAATTTTACTTTAAGCCGCAAATTTATTTTTTACTTACAGAATAGTTTGTATACTCAACCAAATAACTTTTGGCAAGCTGGTTTTAGTAAGAGTGTTCTGGATGAAATTGGACATAAAGTGCAAATTGAATTCATTTCCGCTAACCCTACAGGAGAATTGACTGTGGGAAACGGACGAGGAGGGTTCTTAGGATTAGCCATTGCTAATATTTTGCAATTGGCGGGCAGCAAGGTTACCAAAGAATATTATGTAAATGATATTGGCCATCAAATAGAAAAACTAGGCGCGAGTATTATTCTGGCACAAGGCAAGGATTTATCGTCTTATCCAACTGAAATTAAGCCAGAAGAATGCTACCAAGGAGCGTTTTTAAAAGAAATCTCAGAAAAAATAGAGGTAAAAACTAAGGATACGCTTTTGGATATTGGCAATAAAGCTAGCCAGCTTATTCTCAAAAAAATCCAAGAAACTGTAACCAAAAAATTTAAAATTCATTATGACAAATGGACCAAAGAAAGTGATTTGATTAAAAATGGTTATCTCAAAAAAACCAGAGCCTGGCTTAAAAAGAGCAACCTTACTTACGAAAAAGACAACTTGACTTGGTTAAAAACAACAGCTTTTGGTGATAGTGAGGATAGAGTAATAGATAGGCCTCATGAACCTGGTTTTGAGGGCGCGGGGACATATTTTTTATCAGATATTGCGTACCATCTCTATAAATTTCAAAAAGGCGGTTACGACAGAGTGATAGATATTTGGGGAGCAGACCACTATACGCACATGCAAAAAATGCTCATGGTGGTCGAACAAATGCGTAACGATAAAATGATAAAGCCCCAACAAAGACTAGAGATTATTTTGGTTCAGCTGGTCATGCTAATGAGCGGAGGAGCTGAGGTAAAAATGTCTAAACGTTCAGGGAACGCTTACACCATAGAAGACCTTATAGACGAGGTTGGCTATGACGTTTCTGCCTTTTATTTTTTAGAAAAACCGCCGAATACTCATTTCAATTTTGATATTGATAAAGCAAAAGAGCATTCCATGGAGAATCCAGTCTATTATGTAGAATACGCGGTGGTTAGGGTGAAAAGCCTACTAAATAAATACGGACAGAGATTGGGCAAGTTGCAATGGGAAGTCTTAATAGAAAAAGAAGAAATGGCCTTGGCCAAGAAATTGGGAGAATATCCGGATATTTTAGAGGAAGTGGCTTTAAACTTAGAAATTAATCACCTGATTACTTACCTGAAGGAATTAGCTGCTCTCTATCACAATTTTTATAACAATTGCCAGATTTTAACTGCTAATAAACCGCTAGCGTCTAGCCGCTTGGCATTAAGCCTTAACACCTCAAAGGTTTTAACGCATGGATTGAGCCTACTGGGCATAAGCGTTCCAGAAAAAATGTAATTTACAGAAACCCCATTCAGAGGAAGGGGGCCGCTCAGACGCAATCAGATATTTTTTTATTTGAAACTTTCTCTCTTGCGGCTGTATATTTGCGCTATTGCTTTATAATCAACTTTAAGAACTTTATAAATTTTATGAACTCTTCGCTTTCGGAAACAGCAGAAAATAAAGATGAAAGTCGCTCAATCTTCCCTTCGCAAGAAGAAGCTGTTTTAACTTACTGGAAAACCAATCAAATTTTTAAGAGAACATTGGCGCAGAATAAAAATGGGAAACCTTTTGTTTTTTTTGAGGGTCCGCCCACAGCGAATGGCAAACCGGGCTTACACCATGTAGAAGCGAGGGCGTTTAAGGATTTAATCTGTCGCTTTAAAACAATGGAAGGCTACCGTGTCAATCGTAAAGCCGGTTGGGATACTCATGGTTTGCCAGTTGAGCTTGAGGTGGAAAAACAATTAGGTTTTACCAATAAGACTGATATAGAAAAATATGGGATTGCCGCTTTCAATGCCAAAGCCAAAGAATCCGTTTGGAAGTATTTGGATGATTGGCAAAAACTAACAGAAAGAATGGGGTACTTCGTTGATATGGAGCATCCCTATATTACTTACGAGCTGCCATATATGGAATCAGAATGGTGGATTCTTAAGCGTATCTACGAAAAAGGACTGATGTATCACGGTTATAAAATTGGTCCTTATTGTCCTCGTTGTGGCACCACCCTTTCGAGCCATGAGTTAGCGCAAGGCTATCAGACTGTACATGACCCTTCTATTTTTATAAAGTTTTATTTAAAAGATTTTCCTCAAACAAAAATAAAAAATAAAACAGCTTTGCTAGTTTGGACCACTACTCCCTGGACGCTTCCAGCCAATTTAGCCGTGGCCGTCGGAGAGAATTTAGAATATAACGAATGGTTAGTGAATGGAGAAGTGCTCATTAGTTTGCACGACTTGCCCCCGACCGATGTCTCTCAAGCAGAAAAGCCTAAATTGGTAGGAAAAATTATGGGCAAAGAATTAGTAGGATTACATTATGAGCCGCTATATCCTTTGACTGGGGTTGACACTAATAAGGTCTATACGGTCTTAGCTGGTAATTTTATTTCTGAGACAGATGGTACTGGACTGGTTCATATCGCTCCTTCTTATGGCGAAGATGATTTTAAACTGGGGAACAAACATGGATTGCCTATTATTGTTAATTTAGATGGAGAAGGAAAGTTTAAAGAAACTCCAAAAGATTTGCCAAATATCCTTGGTAAATTCTTTAAGGAGGCAGACCCTATCATTCTTAAAGACCTGAAGGAAAAGGGTTTGGTTTATACCGGTAATTTGGGTGGGACAGTACATGAATATCCCTTCTGCTGGCGTTGCCATACTCCGCTTATCTACAGAACTAATGAAAGTTGGTTTATTGATATGCCTCGGAAGAAGAAGGAGCTTCTTGCCAATAATCAAAAAATTAATTGGCTTCCAGCTTCTTATAAAACTGGTAGGTTTGGAGGCTGGTTGAGAGAGGTAAGAGATTGGAATCTATCCAGAAGCCGTTATTGGGGGACACCATTACCTATTTGGCAATGTGAAAATTGTCATAAAGAAATAGCCATTGGTTCTTTAGAAGAAATATCTCAACTCAACCAAGAACAGGCCAGTATTACTTTGATGAGGCACGGAGAAGCGGCTAATAATGTAAAACATTATTTTAGTAACTACCCTGAAATCCAAGTGGCTCACCTAACTCCTAAGGGGGAATCGGAAGTAAGGGCGGTGGCAAAAAAACTCAGTCAGCAAAAAAATAAAATTGACGTCATTATTTCCTCTGACCTAGAGAGGGCCAAAGAAACAGCTGAAATTTTAGCCGAAGTTTTGCAAGTGCCTGTAATTTTTAATACCAATTTTAGAGAAATTAATGTGGGCAATTTTAATGGTCAGCCTATTAAAGCGAAACTTTGCCCAGAACTGCAAAAAAATAATGCTGAGAGAGACTTTACAGCCAATGGTGGCGAGAATTATGCGCAGCTGCAAGCGAGGATGATTAAAGGGCTAAAAGAAAGTCTCGCCCAGTATCCTCAAAAAAATATCCTGATTATTTCCCATGAATCTCCTTTAATGGCTTTGTTGGATACCCAAAAACAAAGAGTCAAGCAAATTAAAAATGCTGCAACGGTTAAGTTAAATTGGGCTCATTTACCAATGAACGAAAGGGGAGAATGTGATTTGCACCGTCCTTATGTTGATGAAATAAAACTCTGCTGTCCTAAATGCAAAGGGAACATGAAGAGGGTTCCCGACCTTATTGATGTTTGGTTTGATTCTGGGTCTATGCCTTTTGCGCAGTGGCATTATCCTTTTGAAAATAAAGAATTAATTGATAAGAAAAAGAGCTTCCCGGCCGATTATATTTGCGAAGCCGCAGACCAAACCAGAGGATGGTTTTATACCCTGCTAGCTATTTCTACCCTATTAGACAAAGGGCCTGCTTATAAAAATGTGGTGTCTGTGGGTTTTGTCTTGGACAATAAGGGCGAAAAAATGTCCAAAACTAAAGGCAATATAGTTGACCCCTGGAATTTATTCCATAACTACGGCGCTGACGCAGTGCGTTGGTATTTCTTCAGAGTGAACGCACCGGATGAATCTAAACTGTTTTCTGAAAAAGATATGTTGCAATATTTCCGTAGGTTTATTATGCCCCTATGGAATGTCTACCTTTTTGCAGAAATGTATAAATCTGACAAGGGAAATCGTTTACCCAAGCGCCCTGTAGCTAAAAGGCTATTAGACCAATGGATTATGATTCGTCTAGACGAAGTTTCTGCTACTGTCAAAAAATTATTAGATGCTTACAAGATTAATGAAGCTAGCAAGGAATTAGAAAATTTTGTCGACGACCTTTCTCGTTGGTACTTGCGCCGTTCGCGAATAGTTTTTCAAAGGCCTGCTTCAAAAAAAGAATTACAGGCAAGCGAAAATGTCTTGAATTATGTTTTGGGGGAGATGGCTAAAATCATTGCACCCTTTACGCCTTTCATGGCGGAAACATTATGGCAAAAATTGGGCGGGCAAAAAATCTCTAAAAGTATTCACCTGTGCAGCTGGCCCAAAGAGCAAAAGCTTACGGTCCAAGGTAAAAGTCTTCTCAGCCAAATGGCTACTATTAGAGATTTGGCTAGTTTGGGCTTACAGATAAGGCAAACCTCTGGAATCAAAGTCCGCCAGCCGTTGGGCATAATGGAGGTATCTACGGCGACAGCTAAGAATATTAAAGGTAAAGAGTTTTGGGAGATATTGAAAGATGAATTAAATATTAAAGAAATAAAGACTGTTACGCACTTTAGCGCGTCCAATGGGTTTAAAGAAAGCAGTCTTAATAAATTGAATATCAATTTAGATACCACTATCACGCCCGAGCTCTACAAAGAAGGATTGATGAAAGACCTTACGAGAGGTATTCAAGATTTACGACAAAAAGCCGGCCTCAAACCAGGAGATATAATTGAATTAAGTTTAACGACGCAAAATCCTGATATCCATAATATTCTACGAGAGAATGCTGCATGGATAGGAGAAACTGTCAAAGCGCGGAAATTAATTTTTTCTGCTTTGACTAAAGCCCTTGCCTCTTCGGAAATAGAAATGGGAGAAACAATCGTAGTGGCCTCTCTTATAAAAATTTAAAATAAACTAATAGAAAACCCCATGCCGTACAGCATGGGGTTTTAGTTAGGATTCGACTACAATGGGCAAGACCATTGGACGCCGCTGTGTTTTTCTAAAAAGAAAAGTGCCCAGACCTTCCCTAATATTATTACGAATATAAGTGGCATTAACGCGAGGGTCTTTGACATTACCCAAACTAGTTTTAATAATTTGAATCGTTTTTTCCTTGGCTTCTTTGAGCAAGTCTTGCGATTCTTTCATATAAACAAATCCTCTGGAAACAATTTCTGGCTCAGATACCAGCGCGCCATTTTTGCCCAAGACGGCAATAACCACAAAGATACCGTCTTGAGAGATAGTGTTTCTATCGCGCAAGACTACTTCACCGACATCGCCTACCCCTAAACCATCAATCATAACGTAATTAGCGGGAACGAATTTTTCTGTTAAAGTCATGCCTGCTTTAGTGAGTTCAACAATTTGGCCGTTGGAAGGAATAGCTATATTTTCCTCGGGGATACCAATGTCCATAGCCAGATTAGCGTTGGAGCGGCGCATAGAATAATGACCATGAATAGGCAATAGATATTTAGGGTGAGTCAAGCTCATCATTAATTTTAAATCTTCCTGTTGGGCATGCCCACTAGCGTGAATATCTAACATTTTGTAATGGAACACAGTCGCCCCTTGTTTTAAAAGAGTATCTTTGAGGTTTTGGACTGCTAATTCGTTGCCAGGAACGATAGAGGAAGAAAAGATGACTGTGTCTCCTTTTTCTATGTGTAGTAATTTGTGTTCGCGATTAGCCACCTTCATTAAAGTAGCGTTATCTTCTCCTTGCGCGCCAGTGCATAAAATGGCTACCTCTTGTGGAGGCAGATGCAGGGCTTCGGCTAAAGGAATGATAGTGCCTTTTTTGGATTTGAGATAGCCTAATTTTTCAGAGACTTCCACATTAAATTTCATGGAATAGCCTTCAATAGCGACTTTTCTTCCCAGTTTTTCGCAGATAATGATGGCTTCCTGTAAACGGCTAATAAGAGAGGAGAAGGTAGCTAAGATAATCCTGCCCTTGGCGTTAGCAAAGAGGACTTCTAAGTTATCCATAATCACGTTTTCGGACATCGAGTAGCCAGGAACTTCGGCATTAGTAGAATCAATCAGGAGCATATCTACTCCACCATCAGCAAGACGAACGATGTGATTAAGGTCTGCGGGCTTATCACCGATAGGCTGCAAATCAAATTTGAAGTCTCCTGTTAAAATAAGCGAACCGACAGGCGTTTTTACAAAAAGGCCAAAAGCATCGGGAATATTGTGATTGACATGAAAAGGCTGGATTACGAAGGGGCCTAAATTAATGTTTTCATCGCTGTCGGGATTTACTAGGCGAATGTCTAGCTTTTTCTCTTTGGGAAAATCTTCTTGTCTCCTGGCAATAATAGCTCTGGTTAGAGGCGCCGTATAAATAACTGGATAACCTAATTTATCTATAAGGTAGGGGATAGCTCCTAAGTGATCGTAGTGTCCATGGGTAATAAACGCGCCCAAAATTTTCTTCTCTGGATTATTGGTTAGATATTCAATATTAGGCACAATGAAATCTATGCCAGGCATAGTTTCGTCAGGGAAGCGAAGACCGATATCTACTATAATAATTTGATTTTGGTATTCTAAGAGAAGCATATTGCGGCCCACTTCTTCAAATCCGCCTAGAGCCATAATTTTTAGCACCTCATTATTTTTGGGCGCAATCGCTGAAGACGTAGTCGGCGTAGCCATAGCAATAGGCTGGCTGGGGCTCATGATTTTAACTTTTGGCACAGAATCATTATTCTCCGCCCCTCTTTTGGGATTTCTGGGCGGGTAGTGCTTATAGTTTGGTCGGCGAGAATGAAAATTTCCTCGAGACTGATTTTTTGATGTTTCCATATACATATAATAATATATCTCGTTTCTTTAAGAGGAAACGGATTTTAAATTAAAAAATAAAAAATAAAGAGAACGGCATTTGTCTACTTAAATAAAAAATAGGTGCCGTCGGCCGGACTCGAACCGGCAAGGCCAGTGGCCACAGCGTTCTGAACGCTGCGCGTATACCAATTCCGCCACGACGGCATGATGGGCTGCTATACTTTAGCGGCCCAGGCGAACATGCATATACCAATCGGAAACGTTATTGTAGCGGTCAGCTAAATAATTGCCAGTGGTAAGTGTGTTGCCAGCAATACTGGGAGAAAGCGCGTAAAATTGCAAGGGGTTGCCGAGGGTAAAACAGGGACTATTTTCCAAAAGAATATTTTGCAGTTCTATTAAATCATCTTGGCGTTTGGCTCTATCGTCAATAAGCTGGATTTCCTCTAAAAGGGCGTCCACAGTTTTATTGCTAAAATTGCTCAGGTTAAGGCTGCCGCCCGTATGCCAAAAATTATAAGGATCTGGTTCTTGGCCATAGAACTCGCCAAAAAGCAGGGCATCATATTTTTTATTGGGAATAATATCATTTTCCAAATCGTCCAGAGAGACTACTTGCAAAGTGGTGGGAATACCGATTCTGTCCCAATCGGTTTTAATGGCATTGGCAGCTGCTTTTAATTCTGGCAAATCAGCGACGGTTAAAGTGAGAGAAACCGGTTCGTATTTAGTAGGTTGTTTTTTTTGTTTAATAATTCTTTCCCAAACGGAAGAACTATTAAAGTTGAAGGTTTCAGCTAAAAGCTCATGACTTTTAGTGGGATTATAAGTGAGGTCTACCGAGGGCGAGGTGTTATAACCGAGAAAACTTTGGCTAATAAGGTTGTTAGCTGGCAGCAAGCTGCCGCCAAAAATTGTTTGATTGATAGCCTCTCTATTGATGGCTAGATTCAAGGCCAGACGAGTATCGGCGGCGCTTAGTAAAGCATTATTGCTTTTAAGATTATAAAAAACAGAATAATAACGCGGCAACTCAATACTCTTCAAATAGGCTTCTCGATTTTTAAATAATGGTTTTAAATCATAAGGAACATTGGCTAAGGAAGAAATCTCTTTCTTCTGAAAAGCATCCTTAAGCTCGTTGTAATTTTTATAAAAATGATAAGTAATAAAACTAATGTTCGGTAACTTTTCGAAATAATGGTCGTTAGCCTTTAAGTCATAGGTGATGATATTCCCGAGTTTATCTTTCACTAGCTTGGAAAAAACATAAGGTCCAGTGCCGACTGGTTGTAAACTGTATTTAGCCAAGGCGATATTTTTGACATTAATCTGTCCCCAAATATGAGCTGGAACAATTTTCATTGTTAAATTATCCTTGAAGCCCACATAGGGCTCGTTTAAATGAAAGACGACTACATTATCATTCATTTTCTCTACGACTACCCCTAACCAATTGGCGCGCCAAGGACTGTTGTAATCAGGGTCTTGGATAGATTCAATAGTGAAGATAACGTCATCGGCAGTAAAATCAGCGCCATCTTGCCACAAGACATTCTTGTTTAAAATCACTGTATAAGTTTTACCGTCATCGCTCACATTATAGCTTTGCGCTAAAGATGGTTTTAATTCTCCCTGATTATCATAAGTGAATAAGCCGTTATAGATGAGAGCTTCCAATTCGCTATCGGCTTCATTAGCCTGAGTGAGTATGGGGTTAAGGATAAAAGGCTGCCCAACAATTCCGACCGTCATCTGCCCGCCAACGGCAGGATAAGTTTTGAGATATTTTTTAGACAGGCTAATGGTTAAGAATATAGCTGCCAGTAAGGTAGTAATAGTAAGCAACAGCAAAACCGCTTTTTCCTTTAAAGAAAAAAGCCGCCAATATTTTTTAGAAAAGGCTGACATAACGATAAAATTTAGTAACTATAAAACACTGCTTATTTTATTTTAAGTAAGGCCAGGCAGAGACCCACAAAAATGAGGCCGATAATAATAGTAGCCGTAAAAATCCATTTTTCTGCGCCACGACGAGTAGTGAGAAAACTATTTTGACCGCCAAAGGTTTCGCTTAAACCAGATTCGCCCTGTTGCAGGATAACTAAAATTATAAGAATCACTCCTAAAACTATAAGGGCAATTTTGATAAGAGAGATAATAGACATAACTAATTTTGTTTATTAATTGTAGCCAAGGAGTTGGCAATACCTAGCACTAAAGACGAAATAAGCAAACTGCTAAATCCATGTGCAAGAGTAAGCTCTGGCGCGAAAGCCATAGCTACTTTTAAAAGGATAAGGTTTAAAATTATGGCAAATAAGCCAAAAGTAATCCAAATTAAGGGCTTAGTAACAAATGACAAGAGGGGCTTGAGGAAAAGATTTATCAACCCGATAATGGCGCTAAGCTTTACTAATGTAACTAAATCTCCCCGAAATGTCAAGACGCCAAAATATTTTAAGGCCAAAATGGCAGCCGTGTTTAAAACAATCTGGAGGAGAATCCTTTGGATCCAAATCTTCATAGTGTCTTTATTGGTTATTATTACGCTTTAAGATGGGCAAAAGGCTTTGACCATTCATTTCCGGCGGCTTAGGTATGCCCATAATCTCTAAAATAGTAGGGGCAACGTCTGCCAATGTTCCAATGGCCAGCCTTTGTCTATTTTGACTTTCGGAGCTAAAGCGGGGACTGGCCAGCTTATAGCCAGCGCCAATAAGCCAGAATGGCACTTGATTCAAATTGTGTTGAGTATCAACTTCGCCAGTGGTGGGATTAATCATTTGCTCTAGGTTCCCATGGTCAGCCGTTACTATAACAGTGTAGTTATTTTCGACAGCCTTGGCAATAGTTTGACTAACTTTCTCATCCATTATTTTAACTACTTCCAAACCAGCCTGGAAATTACCGGTATGGGCTACTAAATCAGAATTAGCGTAATTCACTACAATAAAATCATAGATGCCATCCTCTATAGCTTGAAAGAGTCGGTCGTTGACTTCGTTAATGGAAAGAGCGGGTGATTCCTCTGGGTGACTGGTTTTTTGGGAGGGGATAATAATCCAATGTTCGCTGGGGTAGGGAGTTTCTTTTAAACCATTGAAAAAATAGGTAACGGCAGCATATTTTTCTGATTCAGCTAGATGCATTTGTCTTTTGCCATTGTCGGAGAGTACTCGAGCCAAAGGGTTGTTAATTAAATCTGGGTCATAGAGGTAGGGGGTAGTGAAGTCCTGATGATATTTGACCATAGACACAATACTCAGACCAACCAATTTTTTAGTTTCAAAATAATTGAAATTATTGCTAGCAAAAGCGCTAAAGAGTTGCCTTATTCTATCTTCCCTAAAATTAGCAAAGATAAGGGTGTCATTATTATCAATAAAACGCGGGGAAGAGTCGGACTCTACAGAAACCGGGTCAATAAACTCGTCTCCCACGCCTTTTTCATAAGCTGATTTCAAATATTCATTGGCATTTTTGACCGCATTGATTTTTTTGCCAGTGAGATTGTCGTAACATTGCTTGGTGCGCTCCCAATTTTGGTCTCTATCCATAGCAAAAAACCGGCCGCAGATGGTATTGATAATACCTCCATAGGGAGAAATTTTATCTTCTAATTCGCGCAAGAAGATGAGCCCATGATTAGGACTAGAATCCCGACCATCGAGGAAAATATCTAAATAGGATTTCTGAATACCGTTATCAAAAGCAGTCTTAGTCAGAGCTATTAAATGGTCTATATCTCCGTGAATAGGAGTAGAGGTTAGTAGTCCTAAGATGTGAACATTGCCCTGGTTGCGAATAGCATTATGATAGGCTTCAATTAATTTAGGATTCTTAAAAAACTCGCCATTTCGAATATCGGCATTGATTTTAGTTGAATACTGTCGGACTACCTTACCGGCGCCAATGGTCATATGCCCCACCTCACTGCCGCCCAAGTCTTGCCATTCCAAACCGACTGCATTGCCGCTTGCTTGCAGCGAACCGATAGGGTAGTTATTCATCCATTTATCTAAGTTAGGAGTGCCCGCTTGAGCAATTGGGTTGGTAAAATTATTTTGACCTATCCCCCAACCATCCAAAATTATCAAAAGAACTTTTTTAGAAGAAATCATGCTTATATTTTAACAAAAAATTGTTTTCTCTTCAAAAACGAATCAATTGCTTGGCAAATTTTTACTTTTTGACAAGAGGTAAATATATAGTATACTATAAACCAGGCCGAAAGTATTGGCCGGTTATAAATTAATAGCGGAATGGCCAGGAAAAGATTGCTTTTACCGGATATGAGATTGCCTTTCAATAGTTTAACCTTACTTAATAAATCAATTCTTAAAAAGGAACTATCAGTGTTCTTGCCTTTTGTAGTTGGTCTTAGATAAGGACTATCCTTGGATGAAGCATTTTTCTGGACCATATCTTAACACAGTATGGATATTTTATATTTCATTTTAACCCTGATAGGACTAGGGGTGGGCATTGGCGTGGGCTACAAAATACGCCAGGTTTTGGCGAGAAAGCAAGCTAATTCTATAGAAGCTAAGTTAAAGGAAAAGATAGAAGAAGTAAAAGCTGAGGCTAATAAAATTCTCAATGAGGCCAAAACAAAATCTCAGCAGTTGATAGACCAATCGTTGGAGGAAAACTCCCGCCATAAAAAGCAGCTGATTGAACTAGAAAACAAACTCATTAAAAGAGAAGAGCTGCTTGATAAAAGAAATGATGAGGTAGAAGCTAATGCCACTAAGCTAGAGGCAAACTTGGCCAAAGTGCAGGAAGTGAAAACCAGCATAGAAGAGTTGCAGAAGAAAGAAGAGGCTAAGTTGGAAGCGGTGGCCGGGCTAAACAAGGAAGAAGCTAAAACCGCCTTATTTGATGCAGTGCAAAAAAATTATGAAACCGATTTGGCGGCTAGTTTTAAAAAATTGGAAAGAGACAGAGAGGAAGAATTAAATACTAAAGCCGCTGGTATTATTGCCACTGTTTTACAAAGGTACGCTCGTTCTGGTGTAAGCGAGGTAACCACTTCTTCTGTGAGTATTCCCTCCGAGGATATTAAAGGAAAGATTATAGGAAGGGAGGGGAGAAACATTAGGCACTTTGAGCAGATGAGCGGTGTTGATGTTATAGTAGACGAAACACCTGACAGTATTACTATTTCTTCTTTTGATCCAGTGCGGCGCGCTTTGGCTAAATTGGCCTTGGAAAAATTGATTGCTGATGGCAGAATTCAACCAGCTAAAATAGAAGAAAAAATATTAGAAGCGAAAGAAGAAATTAATGAGCAAATAAAAAAGGCAGGGGAAGATGCTTGTTATGAAGTGGGTATAGTAGGGTTGCCTAAAGAAATTGTTCATCTCTTGGGTCGTTTGAATTATAGAACCAGCTATGGGCAGAATGTCTTAACCCATTCTATTGAAGTGGCTATTCTAGCCGGCATGATGGCTAGCGAACTGGGCGGCAATGTGGAATTAGCTAAAACGGCAGGACTTTTGCATGATATCGGCAAATCTGTGGACCATGAACTAGAAGGAGCTCATCTAGAATTGGGCGTGAAGATTTTACAAAAATATGGTGTTAGCCAAGATATCATTAATGCCATGAAGTCTCATCATGAAGATTACCCTGTCGAGATTCTTGAGGCTAACTTCGTGAACGCGGCTGACGCTTTGTCAGCAGCTAGACCGGGAGCGAGAAGAGAAAATATAGAGAATTACTTAAAGAGGCTAGCCAATCTAGAAAAGATTGCGACTGATTTCAAAGGGGTGGAAAAGGCTTATGCTATCCAAGCGGGCAGGGAATTAAGAGTTTTTGTTACCCCTACTCAAATAGATGACTTTTCTGCCTTAAAAATGGCTCGGGAAATAGCAGATAAAATAGAATCAGAAATACACTATCCAGGAGAAGTAAAGGTAACGGTTATTAGAGAAACTCGAGCCGTGGAGTTCGCGAAGTAAAATTTACCAGAAAGGAAAGGCGCAAGGAAGCGCGGAAGTGGCTTCTTGACAATACTTTTGCCATTTCCTATACTGAAAATGTAGTAATTGCGTGCTTGGCGGCCTTTAATGGTCGATTCGCCAGCCAAACAGGATAGTAAATATT
>DAONGQ010000003.1:0-43572 GCA_035404205.1 Candidatus Paceibacterota bacterium
TATTTGAAATTTAACTTTGAAATTTTGAAATTCTTGAAAACTTTCAAAAATAGGTAAAGCGTAAAGAAAATAACCGCCATTATTGTGATTAGATATCTCCTGGGTTAAATCGATTTCTCCTAAATTTTGCCATTCATTATGATAAAAATAGCTAATAACTATTTTCCCATCCGTTTGTTTCTCTCCAGCTAAAGAAAACCTCAATTGAACGTTTTGAGAAACCATTTGATTAAAAACGTCCTCTCCCAAATCAAAACCAGATAAAATTAATGCAGAGGAATTTAACCCTTCTTTTTTATCAATCTTGGTCTCTGGTACTGTTGAGGTTGAAGTCTTTAAATCAGTAGAATTTGTGGTCTCTAAAACTGTCTCGTCAGTATTTTTCTCTGACAGTGTAGAAGTAGGTGTAGTAATACCTTCTTCTATTACTGCGGGCTCAGTGGTAGTTTTTGTAACAGTTGTTTCAGGAGAATCTATTGCTGCAACAGGAAGGGTAAAGGTAGTAGAAGCAATTGTAGTTGTGGTTGTAGTCGCAGTGATTGTTGTTGTGGTATCAATAGTAGTAGTTTCCTCTACAATAGTTGTTGTTTCTTCTGCTTTGACCCAAGGGACAAAAAAAGAAAAAATATTCCCAAGAAAAGATATTGGTGAAGTAGTGCTAGTAGTTGACTCGATATTATTTACTGCTGGAGTAGTGATTGTCGTCGTCGGTTCGATGTTGTCTACTACCGGAATCGTACTTGTCGTCGTTGTCGTCGTTGTTGCCGTTGTCGTAGTCGTAGTTGTAGTTGGTACGGTATTATTCAAGATTGTTGTTGCTGTTTCTTCTAGTGTCGTAGCACTTGAGCTATCTAGGGTCGGAATATATGTTGACCCTTGGATAAAGGCAGAATTATTGTCATTAAAATCTCCTATAGATGCATCCTCTGATAAATCTTGATTAAAAACATTTTGAGGATTCTGCCAAGTAACATCACCAATGGATTCTATAGAATAGTTAGAGGGTAAAATTTTTATTTGCTCATCAGCTTTTACAAATTTTTTTAAACACGAGCCTAAAAAAACCAGACCGCAAAGACCTGATGCGATGATACCAAAGGTAATTAAAAATTTTCTGTCTACGTGCATCAAAAATGGAAACCTAAAGATTTGTGAGATAACTAATTATTATAACTCAGTGGTCCGGGTTTCTCAAATAAAAAAATGTCAATCTGAAAGATTACGACCCGCCAATTGCCCGCAAGCTCCACTAATATCTCTTCCAAAACTTACCCTGCGCGTCCAATTGATTTTATTTTTTGAAAGAATATCTTCAAATATTTTTAAAGTATTAGCATCGGGAGTTTTAAAGGTATCCCAATGACCATAATTATCTTTTGTGGCATTATAAACGATCAAGTTTACCATACTGAGCCGCGAAATATTTTTATATTTACCAATAAGTTCAACCAATGTCTCTGCTTGTTTTGGGCTATCGTTAAGTCCTCCCAAAAGCAAGTATTCTATCATTAACTTTCTGTTGGTTTTTAGTACGTAATCATCTAGAACGGGCATTAATTGCGCCAAAGGATAGGTTTTATTTATAGGCATAATTTTTGAACGCAAATCATTGGTAGGCGCATGCAGAGAAATAGCCAAATTAACTTGCCAAGTTTCTTTGGTAAAAGTTTCAATTCCAGGAACAATTCCGCTAGTGGAGACCGAGATATGTCTTTGTCCTAAATTAAAACCGTCTTTATCGTTTAAGAGTAAAATGGCTTTTTTGACATTATCATAATTCAAAAAAGGCTCCCCCATTCCCATAAAGACTACATTAGTAACCCTCTCTCCTTGAGATTTAAGATAGCGAGCAAAAGACAAAACCTGCTCGAAAATTTCATATTGAGTTAGAACCCTTTTGAAGCCCAAGTGGCCAGTAGCGCAAAAAGAACAATTAATTTGGCAACCGGCTTCAGTGGAAACACAAATTGTTCTTCGTCCGTCTTCATGTTTAATGAGGACACTCTCAATAGCAAGTCCATCAGCCGTAAGAAACAAGCGTTTAATAGCGCCATCAGCCGCCTTTCGTTCTGTTTTCAGAGTCAGTTCATTAAACGGAATAAGTTTAGCTAAACTCTCTCTTAGCCCTTGCGGTATATTATCAATAAAATTAAAGCCGTCTTTCAGGTCTCTATAAATAGCTAATTTAATCTGCTGCAACCGATAGGCAGGCTCTCCTAATTCTTCTAAGATTTTTTGCAGTTTGTCCCAATCCATAAAAATGAGTATAACATAGACGCTACAGAAAAATTCAGTTTATAAAGTTCTTAGAGTTCTTGGAGTTTATAAAGTAAGATATCTTAAAAGTCCAAAGTCCAAAGCTCAAAATTTAAATGCTAAAGGAAAGTTTCTCTTGTCAAAAAGGCCTGAAACAGCTAAGATAAATTTATTCTGTTTTTATCGGCTTAAATGAATTTCTCTCTTATTTTACCAATATATAACGAAGAAAGGAATATCGATTCGGCTGTTTCCCTCCTTTTGCAAAATTTTCCAGAAACGGAGCTTATTTTAGTTAATGACGGCAGCACAGACGCGACTGCTTCAATTTTAGAAAAATATGCTAAGACCGCCAAGGTTATAAACTACGCTCGTAATATGGGCAAGGGCTATGCTATCAAACAAGGCGTCCTGGCGGCTACGACAGACTATATAATCTTTTGTGATGCCGATATTCCTTTTGGTATTAATGGTATAAAACAATTAGTGGAAAAGTTAGAAATTAATCCTGGCTTAGACATCGTAATTACAGAAAAAATTAAACCTACCGAAAGCTTTGTTTATCATTTAGCAAAGCAAATTGTGAGAAAAATAATTTTTCTCCTCACCGGCTTAAAATTTAATGATACCCAAGCAGGGCTGAAAGGTTTTAAAAAAGAAGTCGCCAAAAAGATATTCTCCCACAGCTTTATTAATCGCTTTGCCATAGATATTGAAATCCTTTATTTAGCTAAAAAATTCCAGTACTCAGTCGGCACCATATCTATGCCAGTCACGGAGAACTACATGCGTTCCAGCAAATTTACAATGAAGGAAGGTTGGTATCTATTTAAAGACATATTTAAAATTTATTTTCACCATTACAATGTTTAAACAATTGCTAAGCAAAGCAACCCGTGCCAACGGCCCAAAAGACAAAAGAAAAATAAATGAAATACTTTTAACCATTTTTGTCTTTGCTTTCATTTATATTTTTATCTTCACCGCCATTCCCGCTAAATATCTATTTACCAATACCGATTTGGCCGGAGGTGATACTGGTTCTCATATCTACATCCCCTGGTATGCTAAAGAGATATTTCCTAAAATAAAATGGTGGTCACCAGATTGGTACAGCGGTTTCCCCTTTCTCTATTTTTATCCCCCGCTGCTTTATACTGCCACTGTCATGCTTGGTTTTGCGCTCCCATTGGCAATAAGCTTCAAATGGATAACTTTCCTGTCCATTGCCGTTTTTCCTATAGCTGCTTATCTTTGTTTGAAATTTCTTAAGGTTGATTTCCCCGGACCACAAGCAGGAGCAGCTTTCATTACTCTTTTAATGTTCTTTGAAGGTTTTAATACTTATGGCGGAAACTGGCCCAGTACTTTAGCTGGTCAATTTTCCCATACCTTCAGTATTGCCATATTTTTTGTATTCATTGGATTGATGTATAAGGGCATTAAAGAGAAGCGTTACTTGGTTGCCAACGCTATTTTAGGCGCAGCGGTTATTTTATCCCACCCCATTTCGGGACTTTTTCTTATTGCCCTAGCGCCATTCTTTCTTTTGATTAATGGCAATTTTAAAGAAAAGCTAAAATATATCTTCTTCACCTATGTAGGCATTTTCCTCTTGTCAGCTTTTTGGACTTTAAGCATGGTCTGGTACAAGGGCTATTCAGGAACCATGAGTTGGACCAACGAAGTAAAGTGGAGCTTGATTGCCCCCAAACTCTGGTTAGGATGGATTATATTAGCTTCACTGGGAATTATATGGCTTTTTATTAAAAAGGATGATCGGATGAGAATTATGTTACCAGTAGCCATTGGTTCAATGCTTCTCTATCTCTTCTTAAATCACACCACCGTTTGGAATACTCGTTTTCTTCCTTATTACCTGTTTAGTCTTCTTTTAATGGCTGCCTATGGTTTTAGTCTGATAGGACGAATCAAGCTCTTCAAAAAGAACTTGTGGCTCCTCGATATTATTCTTATTCTGACTTTAGTCATTACCCTAAATTACACTAAGAAGGAAACTTCTTATACTGCCTCGTGGTTCAAATGGAACTATGAAGGCTATCAGGTTAAAGATAATTATCAGGACTTAGACAGCTTATATTATTTCCTAAGAAGCTTGCCGCCCGGACGAGTGATGTGGGAATACAGACCAGAATATGATAAGTATGGCACCCCGCGCGTTTTAGAAACCATTCCTATGCACACTGGCCACCCCACTTTTGAGGGATTGCTCATAGAATCCGGTTTAACTGGTCCCTTTCACTTCATTAACCAAGCCGAAACTACCAAAAACCCCACCACCGCTATTGCCGGTTTTGAATATCCACCATTTGATTTCACAAAAGGCATAAAACATTTGCAAGCCTCAGGCGCAGAATATTTTGTTGCCTATACAGAGGAGATTAAAAAGTTAGCCAATGATAATCAAAACCTTACTTTCCTGCAAAATACCGGCGCTTTTAATATCTACAAGGTAGCTAACGCGCCTCTGGTAGAACCGATTAATAATTTTACCATCAAAACCAAAGCTAAAGACTGGTTAAAAGAGGATGCCGTTCCTTGGTATAAAAATGGCGATTTAAAAACACCAATTATTTTCACCAGCTCGCAAGAGGAAAATAATATGTGGCAACAATTGCTTTCTTCGGCTAGACCCCAAGGACAAGCAGCTACTAAGATAGTTGCTACTAATGACTCTTTGAGTTTTGACGCGCCAGTAATAGGTATTCCCTATGTGGTCAAAATATCCTATTTTCCCACCTGGAAGGTTAGCGGTGCCAGGGGCCCCTATTTAGTCTCGCCCGCTTATATGGCAGTGATACCCACTCAAGAGCATGTTACTCTAAAATTTGGTTATGGCCCCATTGATTACATTGGCTATGGCCTTACCCTCCTAGGCGTTCCTTATATATTATTTGCTATTAAAAAAGGCAAAAAGAAAGATAATTAAGGAAGCCGAGGAGAAAACAAAAAAAGAAGGGTTTGAACCCTTCTTTTTAATATTTATAGAGATATGAAAAGAAAACAAAAAGGACCCTTGCGGGACCTAATTGTTACTTGGCAGCTCTTGCGAACTACTAAGCTATTATGAGTTTAGCAAATTAGAGGGTTTTGTCAAGCAGGCCTAAAGGAGATTGCCTGATTGTTACTAAATGGCGTCAAAGCCCATGGATACTGATTTAAAGACCAGCGGCTGCAAGTAATGGAAAAAGTTATCCACAGTCAGCGTTATTTTAAACCAAAACATTATTATTATTTTCATTTTTGCCCTTCTCTAACTCTTGGCTTAAGGATTTAAAAGTATTCTCCGCTTTGGCAATTTGTTCTCGGCAAAATTTAATAATCTCAATGCCTTCTTTAAATTTGTCTAAGCCTATCTCCAAGTCAATATTGGGGCTGTTCAATTCGGAAGTTAAAGCATCTAATTTAGCGAGCGCCTCCCTAAGGGTTATTTCTTTTTTCTCTGTTTTCATAAAATATATAATATTAAATAATTTATTATCTTTAATAATTTAAAAGTCAGCTTTAATTTTTTCTATTCTAGATTCTGCCGAGCCGTCTTTTACTTTGAGCTTCACTATTTCCCCTATCTTTAAATCATTCGCGCTTTTTACCAAATGATTGGCCTCATCATAAATCAAACTATAGCCTCGTTGTAATGGCTTTTCTGGATTCATCTCGGCAAAAATTCTAGCTTTTAAACTTAATTCTTGCTTCGACAGCTCTAAAACATTTGTCACCTTGCTAGATAAAACTTTTTCTGCCTGAGACAGCTGGCTGTAAAACTCTTGAATTTTAAACCGATAACTATTCAAAACATTCGCGAAAGCGCTTTCTTTTAAACGCCAACTTCCGAAAATATTAGTTAGGCCAGTTTTAAGGGTAACGGTTTTGTGGTCAAGCAATAGACTCTTGCTATAAAGATTATTTTCTAAGCTTTGTTTCAGCGCAAATTCGCTTTCCGCCAAAGTCTGCAGAATTTCTTCGTATTGGTTTCTGAAGTAGGCGGCTACAGCTGTAGGAGTAGAAAGACTTTTATCTGCCACCATATCAGCGATACTTAAATCTTTTTCGTGACCGATACCGGTAATTACAGGGATACGAGAATTAAAAATAGCTTCAGCTATTTTTTCGGAATTAAAAACTTTAAGATTCTCGACGCCACCACCACCTCTAATTAATACTATGGCATCAAGATTGCCCTTCAGATTAAGCGTATGCAAAGCTTTAATTATTTCCCCTTCCGCTAAATCACCCTCTACATGAGTATCTATTTGCCAAATAGTGATACCCCAATCACCTAAATTTTTTTTAAAATCAGTAATAGCTGCTCCCGTTTCCGAGGTAATCAGACCAATTTCTCGTACCGGCATCGGTATAGGCCTTTTTCTCTCCGGAGAAAAATAACCCAGTTTTTCTAACTTGACTTTTAATAATTCTAAAGCCTTTTGCCAAGCCCCTTGTCCAACCGGTTCTATCTTCTCCAATCTCAGGTTAAAACGACCTGTTTGGTAAAGACTGGGGCGGCCAGTCACAATTACCTCTAAACCGTTTTCCAATAAATAACTATAATTTTCAAACTCCTGAAACCCCAAAAAGCAATTAATAACGTAATTATTAAAATTGGAATCTTTAAGGTCAAAATAAGCCTTATCTCCTTTAAGACTCAAACCGCCAATCTCGCCCTTGACCGCCACTACCCCCAAACCCCCTAAGGCTTTATTGGCTAGGCTCATAAATTCAGCAACAGTAAGAACCAAAGATTTAGCTCCCGCGCTTGCTGGCTCGGAAATGGTATTCTTTTCCCAAGCATTGCCAGTATCGCTAGAAGAAATTAGCGCTAGATATTCTTGGCCGTAAGCGGCTATTTTCTTTTGCCCCCAACCTTTAATATTTTTTAGTTCTTCTAGATTGGTAGGTCGCGAAGCCGCGGTGCGTTCCAGGGTATCATTACTAAAAACATAAAAAAGAGCTTTGCCTTCCCGGCGAGCTATTTCCTCTCTTTTTCTTTTAAATAAATCTAATAATTGTCTATCATCCATATGCTAATTTTTAATGTCCAAAAGGACTGGACAATGGTCAGAGCCTTTAATATCGTTCAATATTCGGCAATCTTTAACATCTTTAATGCAATCATTATTAACAAAAAAATAATCTAAGCGCCAGCCAACATTTCTCTCTCGGGCAGCGGTTCTGTAGGCCCACCAACTATATTTAATTTCCTGAGGGTGCAAGTAACGAAAAACATCAATGAAACCGCCTGCTAAAAACCTGTCCAGCCAATGTCTTTCTATCGGTAAGAAGCCTGTATGTTTTTCGTTATCCTTGGGCCGAGCCAAATCTATTTCCTTGTGAGCGGTATTAAAATCGCCGGCTAAAATTATTTTCTCTTGGCGCGCTAGCATAGGTTGTAAATAGGCCGCCAATCTGTCAGAAAAATCCAATTTGTAATCAACACGGCTCAGGTCTCTTTTGCCATTAGGGATGTAAACAGAGAAGATATTGCAGTGGTCAATCTTTATTTGGGTAATTCTTCCCTCCTTCTTAAACTCTTCGTCAGTTATCGGTATAACGCTAGCTTTAATATTATTTTTGTATAAGATAGCTGTTCCGCTATAGCCAGCTTTGATGGCAGAATTCCAAGCTATTTTATAGTCCTTGAATTCTTGGTCTAATTGCCCCATTTCTTTATCCCCGATTTTAATCTCTTGCAAACAAATGATGTCGGGGTCATAAGTCTCTATCAAGGGTAACCAATGATGACGCAAAACCGCCCTTAAACCATTTACATTCCAGGTAATAATTATCATATAATTAGGGATGGGTATCCAGTACTTCTTTAATAACTTGAAAATCTTTTTTTAGGTCATCAAACATGTGACTATTGTAAACCGCTACTGCAGGATGATAAAGAGGCACCACCGTATAACTTTTACCAGTTTGCTTGCTTTTCACTGCAAATTTCTTTCCTCTTAGTTGGCTAATACCCAATTGGCTTTCCGCCACACCGAATTGCTCAAGGATAAAATGAGTCGCATAATTGCCTAAAGTGCCTATTACTGTTGGCTCTATAATATCTATTTGCCTTAAAAGGTAAGGAGTACAGGCTAGAATTTCATCTACAGCTGGCTGGCGATTTTGAGGAGGACGGTCTTTCAAGATATTAGCAATATAAACGTTATCTCTTCTGATGGCCACCGAGGTCAAAAGAAGGTTTAGCACTTGGCCAGAACGTCCACAAAACGGCACGCCAGTTTTATCTTCATTAGCGCCAGGGGCCTCCCCAATAAACATGATTTGGGCGTTATGATCGCCCTGACCGATGACTGGTAGGGTACGGGTTTTATACAACTCGCATTTTTTGCAATTAATTACTTCCTCTTTAATGGCTAATAGTAAATTGTCTTTTGGGTCCATAATTATCCACCAAAACTTTTCTGATAAACTAAAGCTTATTAATTTTCACTGTATACACAAATTGGTCTCCTTCTAGTGAAGCAAGCACATAAGTGTCACCATTTTTTAAAATGGCTTCCGGCGGAGGGGCAAAAACTAATCGGCTCTGGTCATTGTGGGTTAAAGTCAGCTCTTTGGCTAGGACTTGCTCACCTGCAGGCATATATAAGAGAATAAGATGTTTTCCGGAATCGAGGCTAACTTGTATTTTGGGATTGCTTAGAGAACATGATATAAATCCTGTATTGAATGCCCCTCGTCCTAAGATTTTATCTATAGCACCCGTTTTTAATAATACAAAAGTTAACTCCAAAAGGCTAATCATGACAAAACCAATCAAAATCGTTTCCCAATAAAGGGACAAAAAATCTCTGAGGCCGATCGGCAAAGAACTTTTGGGAAGAGGGGTAGTGGTAACAGTTGCGTTGCTGGACTTAGAACTGGGGTCATTTATTAGAGCAGAACTCGCGCTCTCCAGGGTACTGGTCGTCTGAGGAAGAGAAGTTGTCGACGTTTCGTCGATAATTATAGTAGAGCTGGCTTTAGTCTCTGTGGTTGAAACAGCTAAAGTAGTAGCAGTGGTAGAAGTAGAGGTAGTAGCTGCAGCCGTAGAAACAGTAGGAACAGTTATATTTACAGATATGGGTTGCGCCTTGGTTGTGCTGGTAGATAACAATGTAACTGCAGTCGTGGGCATTATCTTTGTTGTTTGAGTGGTAGCCTGAATCTCAGCCATAGTCGTTATAGTTGTTGTGGCTTGAGATATTGTAGAGGTAACTATTACTGGCATAGTGGTAGAAGAAGTTGTTGTCTTGGCTGATTGTAAAGAGGTATCAGCAACGGTTATAGGAACGGTAGCAGTGGGTAGGGTGATAGTCGCTAGAGGCTGTCTTGTTACCCTTAAACTGTACATTCTTAAGTCGCCATTTTGGGCTCTGACTGAAATAGTTTTCAATTGATTAAGGTTTAAACTGGTACCGCTGAGGGGCTCAATTTCAGAATAAGGGTCTGATTCCGCCATAATCGTTACATTAGTTAAGTCGGCTTTGAGGGGAAGAGTTAAATTAACCACATTTATTTGATTATCAATAATTGTAGCGCTCTCATATTCTTTAACCCTGAAACTCAATAAAGTATTCAGGGAGCTTTTGGGGGCCTCGACGACTGTAACTGTGTAAGTAGTGGTAGATCCATTTTCGGCCATGACTGTATAAATAACCGGCTGGGAATAATCTCTTGCCTGCTCTGGCTGGGGTGCTAAAGAAGCCTTAGACGAGATACTGATAGTAGGTTTTAAATTCTTAAGGTCTACCCCATTGGGTACCTGTATTTTTATGGTATGGTTTTGCTGGTCAATCGTGCCTACGCTATTAAAATCTGGAAGAGTAAAGGCAATTATTTCTTTCTCAGAGCTTTTTATTAACGAATGATTTAAAATTTTTACCTTGCCCAAATTTGTTAATATTTTAACAAGAAAATTAGGTGCCTTAGTCGTTGAAGGAACGTCGAAATTATCATTAGAATTGTTAATCAAAGTAGTAGTACTTTTTAAGTGACCGGCTAAAGGTTTTTTAAATAAAGAGAATAACCGCGCTAAGCGTATATTAAAAGTTTGCCACCAGGATTGAAAAGTTGTCATCTTCTCTCCTAAAGTCGTGGTTACTGCTAAAGTAGTTATGGGGATACTTACCGTGGTAGGCGCTACTATAGTAGTATTGGTAGTCGCAGGCTCTCCTGGTAGTGTAGTAGAAGGAATAATTACAGCTTTGGTAGTCGCAGTGGTTGCAGTGGTTGCAGACAATGTCAAATTTTTTATCCAATCAAGCCGCGCTTCTCCACTATGCGCATTCAAACCGATTCTGGCATTGTAATCAAAAAAATAGTTCTCTTCTTCTAGCGTATGGTCAACTAGTTGATTCAAGCGTGCCACTGCTCGTTTCGTGAGGCGACCATAAAAACCAGTCACTAGTCCTTCTGGGTAAATAATCGGATTTTGCTTTAGAAGCAATTGCAAACATTCTACTCGCGTATTGAAATAACCAGGATAAAGATTGCTCAGAAAATTTAAGTTGCTGCAACTCGGCAATAACTGCTCTTCCTCTGCCGGGGTAAGAACGGTGGGAACATTTGAAATAGCAAAACTAATAGACGTTGGCATTAAAGTTGCCAAAAATAAAATACAAAAAACGCCTTTAGTTATTTTTATAAGATTACGCCCACTCATGTATGTATGCCTAAAAACTGTTAGCAAAGAATATTCAAATTAAAAACTTTTTATGCTATATTGACCCTATGCTTTGCGGGATCGTCTAACGGTAGGACATGGGCCTCTGGAGCCTAGTATCTTGGTTCGAATCCAAGTCCCGCAGCCTTTTGAGTTCATGGCTTCAAGCGAATCAAGCAAAAGAGAAAAATTAAGCGCTTTTTTCTTGAGGATTGATACCAACGCTATCGATAATAGCTAATTCTAAAGGCAGGGTAGCTAACCCTGCTTTTTTGGTTCGGGATAATTGGTCCATCAATGCTTTAATAAAAGATTCTATTTGGTCTGCAGTTGCTCTTGCAGCCTGTTTCTTTAAAGTATCCAGCTCCTCATCGGTAGTTTCTCTGCTAATCAATTGTTCCGTTGCAGGAGAAACTTTTATCAATAATAACCACCTAAAATAATCTAACAAGGCGCGGCTCAATTCATCAAGATTATAACCTTTCTCATTTAAATCATTGACCATTTGAATTGCCTTGCCAATATCTTTATCGAGAATAGTCGCCGAGAATTTACTTAAAGATGAGAAATTTATAGAACCTAAAATTTTTTGCAGAGCATCCAAGGTAATCTTATCCTTTCCGAACATAGAGGCCACCTGCCCCAACACTGATTCCGCATCTCTCATTCCCCCATTGGCATTGCTAGCAATCAATCTTAAAGCATCGTCTTCTATCTGCAAGCCTTCCTTCTTGGCTACCATTTGGAGTTCGTGAATAATATCTTCAAGGGCAATGCGTTTAAAGTCGTAACGCTGCACTCGAGATAATATAGTGGGCAAAAACTTCTCTGGCTCTGTACTGGCCAAAATAAAAACTGCATAAGAAGGCGGCTCCTCCAAGGTTTTGAGCAAGGCATTAAAAGCGGATTTACTTAACTGGTGGGCTTCATCAATAATAAAAACTTTGTATTTAAATTTAACCGGAGGAAATTTGATGTTTTCTATAAGCTCCCTGATATCGTCTACCCCTGTATGAGAAGCGGCATCAATTTCTATGATATCCAAATTAGTGCCATTTTCCGCTGCCAGACAAGACTCGCATTCATTGCAGGGTTCAAAACTGCCAGCTTTTCTATTTTGACAATTAAGCGCTTTAGCCAAAAGCCTGGCCGTAGTAGTTTTACCTGTCCCCCGCGGACCAGCAAAAAGATAAGCATGAGAAATCTGCCCTTCTTTAATAGCCTTTGTTAAAACCTTAACCGTAATTTCTTGGCCAGTTATTTCCTTAAATAAACGGGGGCGGTATTTGCGATAAAAAACTAAAGACATGACATAAGTTTAAATTAATTCATACGCATACGGTCTGACATCTGCAAATCTATTTCTGTTCTGGGTCGCCCATATTTAAGAGCTGAGAGTTCTTTCATTAGGTTTGCCAGGGTCAAATTTCCTGGCTTTGGTTTAAAGGTTTTATTCAGACTAAAGGGCTCCGTAGTGGCATTATTAACCATGAGGCGAGCATAAGCTTTAAAGTTGTCCAAGTTGACTAAATCATAAGCGTTGACCACGGGACCAAACTCCTTGAGAAGAACTTCTGTATCCATAGGGCCGACTCTGTAGGTAATTAAGCTGCCTACATTGCCAAAAACAGCATTGCGAATATTTTCCGTTAATTGCCCTATATATTGATGGGCAATAGTTAAATTGAGATGATATTTCCGAGCCTCAGACAAGATGGTGGCAACGCTATCGGTGGTAATATTTTGAAATTCATCTAAATAAAGATTGAAATCCTGCCTTTGTGATTCTTCCATATCGGCTCTGGCAAAGGCAGCCATCAGAATACGACTCACTATAATCATACCTAAAATCTGGCTGTTAATATCTCCTATTAGTCCTTTGGACAATTTAACGATAAAGATTTTACGATTATCCATAATATCCCTGAAATCTATTGTCGAGTGTGATTGTCCCACAATATATTTTATTAATTCGTTCGAGAGAAAGGGACTCAGTTTAGAATTAATATATGGAGCCATATTGGCTAGGGAAAAATCTCCACCGGCTTTTTCAGCTTCCTTGATCCAAAATTCTTTGACTAAGGGGTCATTGCATTTCAAAAGAAGATAATGTCTAAAGTCAGGATTAGTTAACACTCTCACCACTTCCATTAGTGTATAACCAGCTTCGGGGTCGCTTAAAAGCAGAAGAAGGATGTTTCTAAAATATTGTTCAAACATAGGCCCGCCCGTGGTTTTAAGATCGTAAATCTTTCCAATAATACTTAAAAGCTCGTTAATGACAAAATTTTTCTCCTCTGGCCGATTAGAATTAATTTCTAAAAAATTCAAACCAATAGGATGTTCGCCGTCAGCTGGATTAAAGACAATTACATCTTGAGCTCGTTCTTTAGGAATATGGGCCAAAATATCTTCTGCATCATCACCGTGTGGGTCAATATAACAAACACCTTTCCCCTGCTCAATGTCTTGGATGATCATCTGCTTGAGTAGCGTAGTTTTACCTACGCCGGTTTGTCCAATAACATAAACATGTCTGCCCCTATCCTTATCAAGCAAATGTACTGGAGTAACCGCTCCCCGATAGACATTCTCTCCGAGAATAATCCCCCCTTCTTTAATTAAATTATTTGGGGCCATAATAGCTTTGGCCTTAAGCCATTTTATACTTGGAGTGTCAGTACAAGGTAAAGGAAAATGCCAAAGACCGGCTAATTCTGCAGAGTTAAGAATTATTGCCTGTTTTTCGTCTGGCAACCTAAAAGCAAAATTATAAACTAATCCCTTTAAAGCTCTCTCACGATTTTTCCATTTAGTGATGTTGAAACTATTGCTATTAGCTGACATAAATTGAGAAAAGCCCGCTGCTAAACTATCAACAATATCTTCAGCCCTGAGAGAGGTTTCTGCTGAAGCTAAAATTCTTATATTGGCAGTCAATAGCGGCCGATTTAGTTTTTTCTGGACTGTTTCTATAAGACCTTGATCGATAACTTTATTCTTTTCTTTTTCTTGTTTATCTTTTTCTATTTGTTCTGCGCTCCGGTTATCCAAAATGGACTTAGCCAAAATTTGACCGACGCTTTCTCCTTTAGCATCTTTGAGAGTTTTTCCCTCTCTTAATAATTGTAAGACGCTTTGCACATACTTTGACGAAGCAGCACTTGCCGGACTAGTTACCAATTGGATAGCGGCTCCCTCTTTACCAAGAGCCACTCTTTCCAAAGCGTTACTGAGAGAGTTCAATGGGTCATTTTCTAATTCTTGATATGACCGCAAAGGGATAGCGTAGTCCTCGCGCAAAGTTAAAACCGCGCCTACTGTTATACCGTTCTCTTGAAAAATTGTGTAATCTTTAGATACCTCTATCTCTGCGTCTGGGAAGAAACCGTTAATTTGCTTTATTATTAAATCGGCATCCTTTTGGGGCACAGCCACATAAAAAGCAATTTGATCAGAATCGGTAGGTACTGCCATTTCCCAAAACAAGGGCTTTTTATAGTTGGCCAAACTCCCAAGTAGCTGGTCAAAAAGACTAATAAACTCAGCTGGTTTCTTTTTAGCGGCCTCCTCAGGAGAAGCTTTGGGCATCAAAACTTGCAACAATCTATACTCCATAGCGCCTGCTAATGAGCGTTTTTTTCTCCATTGCAAAAACAAAATCAGAAAAATGATTAATCCGATTGCAGCAAAAGAAACAAAATACAGATTAAGAATATTCATACTATTTAGAGTCTGTGACTATGCGTTTAATGCAACAAATTTTTGTCACCCTTGGCTATTTCCACGGCGCCATCATGTAGAGCATCTAGTGAATAAAAATCCCCGTTGCGTCGCAACTCTTGGGCGCCCTCATAGACTAATTTATAAAATGTTGGCATATCATCAGTCGCCTTAGCCCGCCATTCCTTAATATTCTGCAGAATCTCTTCTAACCTTTGATTTCTGTTTTCGAATTCTACGGGCAAAATATTTTCAGCTGCAGCTAAGGTTTTTTGCGAAGAAGACACTATTTCCTCTTGATTCCCCGGTAAATCATTAATAGCGTCGGCGATAGCACGCGAAGCCATTTCTTCCGGAGAGAATTTCAAACTTTCTGGCTCGATAGCCCCCGTTTCTATTGGCAAAGGCTTGGTAGTCTCCGGAGAAGAATAAACGTCCTTAGATAGGTTATTTAATTGGGAATTTAACATAGAAGGCATATAAAAATCATACCCTATTCACGGTTTAAAAACAACTGTATTAACGACGGAAAAACCCGTCGGGTATATAATAAATTTTAGGATAGAAGCAAAAATTCATGCTAGCCAACCCCTGCCATTGAGGGTTATTTTTAGTCTGAATTTGCAACTCTTTTACTACTTGCAGGATTTCACTCGCGTCATCGCTAGGTTTAAAAGTAAAATGAAAGCCCAAATTAGTCGTAGCGGAAAAGCACTCTAGGGAACTTTCATCTAATGATATTTCCCGATAACTAAGAATAGTTCCCTGGCATTGGTGGAACCAAGACCGAAGATTATTAATAATCTCTGGCGGCACAATAGAGGAACCCACTGTGATTGGTTGGGAAGTTTCTTTAAATTGCCCTTTCAGCAAAAAATAATCAGCATAAACAGGGTCCTGTAAAAGGGTCTGCTTGTCATTTATAGCCAAGTCTTTAAAATAAAGGCCATTTTCGTCTATGAACCCGCATTTACTGTCATTGCACCAAAGAGCTGTAACCACTCTTTTACTTAAAGAAAGATTCAGGGTTTGCCGCCACCAATCAAAATCAATGTGGCTATCTGAATATTCTGGAAAATTTTCTTCAAAACCTTTTTCTAGAGCATCGAAATTTTGGAAGAGACTGTTTTTGTCATTATACGAAAGCTCCTTTAAAAAGCGAACATACAACGGCCCCATATTCAGCCAGCTTCGGCTTTCTAAAGACGTTGTCAAAAAATTCATCACAGCCTGCCTATCGGCAGGGTCTTCGCCAGAAAGATTGATTTGTTTTATTTTAAAAATTGGAGAAAAAAAGATAATCCATATCACTCCAATTAAAAAACATAAAATAAAGAAGAAAAAACAAAACCACTTAATTTTCTTAAGAATTTTTCGTTTGCGTAAACGTTTTTTTCTATCAGTAGTATTAACCATACTACGTCTAAACCTTGCGCACAATTTCTTTCATACCCCCCATATAAGGTTGTAAAATCTCTGGAACTTTAATATTCCCCTCTGCTGTTTGATAATTTTCTATAATAGCAATGAGCGCTCGGCCAATAGCAAAAGCGGTGCCATTGAGAGTATAGGCAAAATGCAATTCTTGGTCTTGAGGGTCACGGTAACGAATATTCAAACGACGCGATTGAAAATCGGTACAATTAGAAGTAGAGTGCGTTTCTCGATATTCGCCTTCCCCATTGTTTTGACCAGGCAACCAGGCTTCAGTATCAAATTTAGCTGCTGCCGGATCGCCTAAATCTCCGCTGCAAATGTTTAAAACCCTATAAGGGATTTTTAACGCTTGCATCAGCTCCTCTTCCATGCGTAAGAGAAATTGGTGCTCCTCGGCTGCTTCTTCCGGTTTAGTAAAAACAAACATCTCAATCTTATCAAATTGGTGTACCCTCAAGATGCCTTTAGTATCTTTTCCGTAAGAACCTGCTTCTCTTCTAAAACAAGAGGAAAAGGCCGCGTAGCGCAAGGGAAATTTATTATAATCTAGGACCTCATCGCTATGCATAGGACCTACCATTTGCTCGGCCGTGCCTACCAAATATAAATCGTCTTTGGGCAAATAATAGATTTCTTCCCCGCCTCTTTCGACATATCCCATCCCTTCCATCAATTTGGGTTTGAGCATAACCGGAGTAATCAAAGGAATAAATCCTTCTGTAGACAATTTTTGAAAAACAAATTGTAAAAGAGCGAATTCCATCAAAGCTAATTCATTCTTTATAAAGCCGAAGCGAGAGCCAGAGGTTTTGGCGGCTCTTTCAGTATCAATTAAATCTAGTTTTTCGCTTAAACTTACATAATCTTGCGGTTTAAAATCAAATTTAGGCTTATCGCCCACTTCTCTTAAGACAAAGATTTTCTTTCCCGTAGGGTCTACTGGCACTGTATCCAAGGGGGGGTTGGGAATAAGTCTCATGATTCTTAAAAACTCAGCATCCGCGACAGAAGATTTATCCTCTAATTCTTTGAGTGAAGTTTTAGCATTTTTAAGGAACTCCAAATCAGCTGGCTCTTTTTGACCTTGAGCCATTTTCTCTTCTATGAGCGATTTCTGATGCCTTAAATTATCTATTTGGGTAACCAATTCTTTGCGATTGTCATCCGCTTCTATAACCTGGTCTATAAGAGAAGCGTCGCTGCCCTTATCAATAAGTTTTTGTTTAAGCAGCTCCTGGTTATTGTGAATGTATTTTATATCCAGCATATAATTTCTTTTAGTTACGATATGCCCTATTATATAGCAAAAATGCTTTCGAGACAAATAAAAAAGAGCGCCCTCACATGCGAAGGCGCCCGTAAAAATAACCTTTCAGTATTGCTCATACCTCTTCCAGAGGGAAAGGTATCCCCAATTACCAGCCCAGGAGAAAAAAGACATCATCGCAGGTCTCAATGCTATTGGCCAGATGTCAATAAGGAGCGCAATTACACAAATGGTAACTATTAGATCGCGAAGACATAGTCGTTCTTTCTGCAATTCCCGGTCCATCTGCTCGTCAAAGGATACCATCAAATTATTGCCATTTAACAGTCGCTTGTTCTCCGAATCTTGTTCCTCTGCGCATGAAGACAACTCTTTGTCAAAATCACATATAGGCAGCATATTATTCCTCCTCTGATTTAGCTGCTTAGCAGCTACGACCCCCCATTCTCATAACGAGAATGGTCATTCTTAAAAACGTCCTACGACGAATGTTAGTCACCAAACTAGAGAATTACCATTTTTGGCAGAAGACATGATTATCTCCCGCATGCGTTTAATCCTCGCATTTGTAAGTAGGTATGATATATAGAGCTAGTTTAGAAACTGTGACAAATACTTGTAGTTAAAACAACTATAAATACTTGCCACGGTTATCGTTTTAAAAGGACTAGGGAAACTGATCCTGTTGTATTAAACCACTAGCAAACAAGACTGTCAATACAGTCTAATCATTATTCTTGGTGGCAGGAAAGAACACTGTTTCCCTCACTGGCCTATCAACAATAAAGGAAAAAAACCTTTCTGATAAACCAAAACCAGCCGTAGGTGGCATTCCGTATTCAAGCGCTTCTATGAAATCTTCATCTATCATTTGAGCTTCTTTATCCCCGCTTTCCCTTAGTTTCATTTGTTCTTCAAATCTAGCTCTCTGGTCTAAGGGGTCATTAAGTTCCGAAAACCCATTGCCTAATTCGGCCCCAGCCACTAATACCTGAAATCTTTGGGTCCTATTATGGTCATCAAAAAATGATTTGGCTAAAGGAGAAACTTCAATGGGGTGGTTAATTAAAAAACAGGGTTGGATTAAGGAAGGACGACAAACTTTTTTATAGATTAAATCGATTAACCTTCCTTTGCCCAAATTGGAGGCAGGATTAAGTTTTAATGCGCTAGCTTTATTATATAAATCTGTATCTGTGGCAATTTTAAGGTCTAAGCCAGCCTTCTCCTTAAATAATTCGTAATAATCCACTTTGGGCCAGGGTTTAGACCAATCGATATTTATACCATTGTAGGTTGTTACTAAACTACCCATAACCCTCTCCACTACAAACTTATACATCTCCTCGATAAAAACCATCAGTTTATTGTAGTCAGCATAAGACCAATAAAATTCCATCTGAGTATAGTCCTGCAAGTGTTGCGCATCGATACCCTCATTTCTGAAAACTCTGCCAATTTCAAAAACCCTTTCAAATCCGCCAACAATCAATCTCTTAAGCGCTAGCTCCAAGGATATCCTTAAATAGAAATCCTTATTTAAAGCATTGTAATGCGTCATAAATGGCTCTGCGTCGGCGCCGCCAGGGATACTTTCTAAAACAGGCGTTTCTACTTCTAAAAAATTATCTTTCTTGAGAAACTCTCTGATAGCATCCCAAAAAATAGTTTTCTTATAAAACAATTCTCTGGTCTCCTTATTCATAATCAAATCTAAATACCTTTTCCTGAGGAGTGTTTCCGTGTCCTTTAAGCCATACCACTGAGTAGGTAATGGTCGTATCGCTTTCGTTAAAAGAGTAACTGTTTTGGCGAGAATGGTTTTTTCACCCACTTTAGTTATAAAAACGGTTCCCTCTATTTCTACATAATCGCCTATATCTAAATGGTCTAGCCAAAATTTTAGCTTCTCCTCGCCTATTTCATCTGCCTTGAGAAGCAATTGTAACTCCCCTTTTTCATCTTTAAGGTCCATAAAAACGAGCTTTCCATGTGGTCGAATCGAAAAAATTCTTCCAGCAGTAATGATCGTAGTGGCAGATTTTTCTAATTCATCAAATCGCTCACTGACTTGGGATAAATCGAACTGTCTATGGGAAATAGCCGGATAGGGGTCAATATTGTTTTTTCTTAAATCAGTGACTTTAGAGATTCTAGTTTGCCTTAAATCTTCTAGGGGCATAGGACAAAAATTAAAGTTTAAAAATTTGAATTTTTCCACCTTTAGTTACAATACCTCCTCGAGTATACCATAAATACGAAGCCGTCTCAACTAAAAACAGGGTAACAAACCCTGTTTTGAGGCTATTTTATTTTAAGAATCTTATAAGTAGTTTCTCCTTTGGGCGTTTTTAATTTGACAACAGCCCCCTCACTTTTCCCTAAAAGTAACTTCCCCAGAGGAGAAACATTAGAAATTTTGCCAGTCAAAGGATCGGCCTCTTCTACGCCTACTATCATAAATGTTTTTTTATCTTTTTTGGTCATATCCTCAACGTCTACAGTAGCGCCCACCGTTATTATGTCTAGCCGATGGTTTCGAATAGGGGTCGCCCTTCTAATAAGGTCGCTCAATTCCTCAATTCTACCCTCCAAAAAAGATTGAGCGGTACGCGCTTCTTCATACTCAGAATTTTCAGAAAGATCGCCCAGTTCTTTGGCCTCCTGAATCCTTCTCGCCAATTCTAGACGTTTATGCTTGATTAGTTCTTCGTACTCAACCTTCATCTTTTTGTAGGCTTCATCAGTAACGTAATACGGTTCCAGTGCCATAAAATTTAGTTAAAGCAATAAAAAAATATATACAAAGATATATATTCCTCAAAATTTATTATGCTTCATTATACAAAACTTAGGTCAAAAGTCAAACTTTTTGATTTTACAAATTAGAGACCTTTGGCATAACGGTTTTGATTCCACCAGTCCAGTACTTTCCCCACCACAGGAATAGCTACGGCTGAGCCCTCCTTAGGACCTTCAAACAAAACAAGAACCGCAATTTGTGGGTCTTCATAGGGAGCATAAGCGACAAATAAGGCATTAATTTTTTGTCCGCCAGAGACTTGGGGTGTCCCCGTTTTACCTGCCAAAGAAATTCCTAAATTATTTAGGGAAACCGCTGAACCCTCAGTTACCACTGCGCGCATTCCATCTTGAACAATGTGAAAATAATTTTCAGGTAAATTTAATTTTGTAGTTAATTGAGGGTCTTGGGTTTTTATGACGTCTTCGCCATTTTTTATTTGTTTCACTAAATGCGGCTGCCAAAAATTACCATTCTCGGCTATGGCTGAGATATAAGACAATAAAGCCAAGGGTGTTACCTGCAAATCTCCCTGGCCTATACTGATATTATAAGTATCACCGAGATGCCAAACCGGGTCATTGGGGCGAGTTTTACTAAGCAAAGCCTCATCGGCTAAAACACCGGTGCTTTCCCCCGGCAAATCAATCCCGGTCAATTTATCCAGTCTAAATAATTGCCAATACTGCTTTATTCTATCTTTGCCTAAGCCAGTAACACTGCCATAACCACCGCCAACAGTATAAAAATAAGTATTGCAAGAAACGGCTAAAGCTTTTCTTAAATTCACTAATCCATGACCATCTAACTTCCAATCTCTAAATACACTTTCTTTACTAGGGTCGTAGGGATTGGGAATTACTACTCTGCCCTTATCTATTATATTGTCTTGGGGCGGAATAATTTTTTCATTCAAAACAGCCATAGCCATCAGCGGCTTAATGGTGGAACCGGGAGAGTAGAGGCCGCTAATTGCCCTATTAAACATAGGATGATTAGCGTCTTGAAAAATACTTTGAATAACACTGGCACTACCGCCTTGGCTGAAAATATTGCTATCGAAACTGGGCAAACTTACCATGGCTAAAACTTCTCCATTTTTGGGATTCATGGCAATACCGACTGCTTTTTTAACTCCCAAATTAATCGTAGACTCCTTAAGCGACGTATACAAGTAATTCTGTAATTCGCTATCAATAGTAAGAACCAAATCAGAGCCATTTTGAGGTTTTTTCTCTCCAATTGGCTGCAATGTCTTTTGACGAGCGTCTACTTGATAATATTCTTTGCCAGAAACACCATGTAAATAATTCTCATAGGATTTTTCCAATCCCATTTTCCCTACCAAATCTGATAAGGGATAATGGCTATATTCGTCCACTTCCTTGGGAGTAATTTTCCCCACATAACCTAAAACAGTGGCATCAGCTTCACCACCAGAATAAGAGCGCGACCAACTGGGTACTATGGAAAAACCAGGAAAATTGTTAGAAATTGGCTCAAATTTTTGTATTTCTTCCTGGCTTAAATTATTTTTTAAAATAATGGGGTCAATGCTTTTACTTTTTACTACCTTGGTGTCCCACCAACTGTCTTCCTTAGCTAAATTGAAAAAGGTATTGACTTGGGTAAAAAGATTTGATTTAGCCGTAGCATCTGTAGGTAAATCTGCTGGCATAAGCATTAAACTATAAGATTTAATGTTATCAGCTAATTTGGTGCCATAGCGGTCATAAATTATCCCCCTAGGCGCATTGATTATTTTATAGCGAGTGGCATTTCCTAAAGCCAAATTTTCAAAGATGCTAGACTTCAAAACTTGACTTTTGAAAGCCAGAAAACCATACACTATACAAACTCCCAAAACTAAGAACCTTAACAACAAAATAGGTTTACGACTAATATCAGCCTCTAAGTGTTCAAAATTATCCGAAACATCAGTAGAATTAGCTGCCATTTTGTCCATCAAAATTTCTTCCGGTTCCAGCTGATAGTAATTTTTCTCTCGCCGCTTAAACATTTCTTCCCCAAGAGGGTTTAATTAATTTTATGACAATGAAACAACAACTAAAGTCTACCACAAGGTGTATACAGGCGGTAATAAAATTATAATTGGAAATTAACGGGTTAATAAAATTTGTAAAGAGAAACGGACCAACAATCCAAAAACAACTCAAAAAAATAAAAATATCAATTAGTTGTGTAGGCACAGTTTTAATGTTGGCTAAAACTAAACTTCCTAAAATAAATAAATTCCCTACCAAGAAACCGATGGCATAATAACCAAAAGCAGCTGCCCCCAACCAGGTATCTAAAAATATGGTTAGGGGGACCATCATCAGGAAAACCACAGGAAAAATCAAATCTCGTTCCCCCAAACCAAAACACAAGACAACTAAATAGGCAATAAGACTGACAGTGGGCCAATAGTAAAAACCCGTCAGGCCTACCAAGCTATGATTAATCAAAATCCCGCCTAAAATAACAGCCCAGCCAATCACAAATAATAAAACCTTTGCTCGTATAGACATAATTAGTTCTTGCTAGGTTGCATAAGAACCTTAACCATCAAGGCGTCGTTTAAATTCATTAATGGCTCCAGATAATAAGTTTGATTGATGGTATCGGCCTGCGCTACCTTGCCAATAATTAACCCTGCTAAATATTCTCTATTGTCTGCCGTAGAGACCAAAATATCATTAATTTGAACATCGCTTTTTAGTTGCAAATAATCCAAATAGAATTTCCCTTGCGCGTTAACGGTGGCTACTCCCAAAGATTTAGACCGAAGGTCTACAACACTAATCTTGGTTTTGGGACTCAAAAGGTTTTTCACCAGGGCGCTATGGGAATAAACGCTGTCTATTACCCCGAGAGCGTTGTTAATTTCGCCCACCACATTCATTCCTACTTGCAGACCGTCATTGGCGCCTTTATTTATCCAGAAATAATTGCCAGTATTGGTAATATCGCTTTTCAGAATCCTCGCTTCCAATCCATTAATTTCGGCGCTGTTATGAGACAAACCAGCCAGGTTGTTCTGGACATAGTTAACCACTAAATTCTTGTTTTGTATTTTTACATTGTTGTAATCGTTAGTAAAAGCGATCAAATGGAAAAGATTGTAAAACCAAGTATATTGGCCATTTAAGGAAGAAACAAATAAATTAGCGCTTACTAAATGCCTATCTAAAAATAGTCTTACCGGTTTCCACATCAAAAGCAGAGACAATAAAATCAAAACAATAATAGCTAGTTGTAATTTCTTTCTTTGGGCGCTCATGGGCTTAATAATTTATTTTAGAGTCTGCTTCGTTAATATCTATCAAAACAGTATCTAAGCCGTGCCGATTGTTTATAATCCGCACCATTCCCTTAATCACCGCCAAAGTGGGGTCTTCTATCAAGTGAACCGGCAAATCTGTTTCAGCTGCTATGAGTTTATCTAAACCATTAAGCAAGCTTCCCCCACCAGCCAAGATAATGCCCTTATCCATAACATCAGCCACCAATTCGGACGGGGTGCTTTCTATCGTACTTTTGATGCTTTTTATAATAGTCTGTAAAGAACCGCTAATAGCTACTCTCACATCATCATCGGTAATTTTAACTTCCTTGGGCAAGCCGCATGTTAGATCTCTACCTTTAATGGGCATACTCTGACGAGTACCGGTTTCAATAGCGGAACCAATAGCCAATTTTATCTCTTCAGCGGTCGCTTCCCCAATAGCCATTTTGAATTTGTCGCGAACATATTGAATAATATCGCTATTTAATTTATCCCCGGCTACTCTCACGCTACGAAATACCACCACTCCTCCTAACGAAATAACTGCCGCTTCGGTAACGCCACCGCCAATATTTACCACTAAATTACCACCTGGCTCTAAAACAGGAACACCTGCCGCAATCGCTATAGCAATTGGCGATTCGACCAATTTTACTTCATGGGCACCAGCATTTCGGCCCACATCTTCTACGGCCTTTTTTTCTACTTCAGTTCCTCCACAAGGAATGTTAATAACGGCCCGGATTCTCCTGAAAGGTAAAAAATTTAAACCATCACTTTTCTGCAAAGCTAACTTGCTAAAAAAGGCTTTAAGCATTTTCTCGGTAATCTCAAAGTCAGAAATCACTCCCCCATTTAAAGGTCTGACGGCAGAAATATGTCCCGGAGTTTTACCCAACATAAGGTAAGCCTCGTTGCCAATAGCAAGAATCTGACCGGTTTTTACGTTTACGGCAGCAACCGAAGACTCTTGAATTTCTATTTTACCCTCTTTTGAAGCAATGAGAGTTTTGGTGGTGCCCAAATCTATGGCTACGTCTATGAACCAATTTTCAGGCCAATGGAAAAAAGAAGTTTTTTTGACAGAAGAATCGGGCTGAGAATCTTTAGGCATAAGAATATTTTAAAATTGTATTTATTTTATAAGGAATGAGAACAAATGCAGATGGATTATATCTTTAAGGGCAATAACCAAAGAAAGACCCAACAATAAAAGCATGCCAATCCCATTAATCGCTTCCACAACCTTTAGGGACAAAGGCTCTTTTCTTATCTTTTCCACTATAGCCAGAACCACGCGCCCCCCATCTAATGCTGGCAAAGGCAGAATATTCACAATAGCTAGGTTAGTAGATAAGAAGGCTAAAAAGTTAAAGAAGTAACGCCAACCTATATGAGCCATTTGGATACTTAATGAAGCTATTCCGATTGGCCCCGTAACTTGAGGAGTCACCTTTTTGACAAACCAATCTTTTAAGGCCTGAACCAAACCCACAATCATTTCTTGGCTTAAAACTGCCACATGTTTAAATCCCTCCCCAATAGCTCTCAAAAATGGATATCTGTAATAAGCTAGCTCCATTAAAGACACTCCAATAGGACCAACATCCTCGGCATGATTAATCCTGGGGCTAACTTTAACAGTTACAATTTCGCTGCCCCTTCGAATAATTAAATCTAAATTAGAAGTTGCGTTTTCTTTCACAATCGTCTGGAAATCAGTTATTCGCTCGGGAACAAATTCTTGCCCCTTAGCATTACTTACCTTCCAAATAACATCACCCACTTTCAATCCAGCTATTTGGGCGGGAGACTTTTTTTCTATGCTAGTAATAACGATTTCTGCCTTTTGGCCAGGGAGTAAAGTTTCGTTCGAAACATCCATGGGAAAACCAACGGCAAAAAGAAGGGAAAAAATTAATCCGGCCACTAATAGGTTTACGCCCACCCCGGCAACGAGAATGCTTATTTTTTGCCCAAGGCCTTTAGCGGCGAAACTACGATTATTTTCGCGAGCTTCCCCTTCTTCTCCTAGAATACGCACAAAACCTCCGATAGGAATGGCATTAACAGAGTAAACTGTCTCACCAATTTTTTTGCCGAATATTTTGGGAGGAAAACCAATACCAAATTCCTCCACCTTGACCCCATTTTTTTTGGCTGCTAGAAAATGGCCAAATTCATGAGCCATAATAAGAAAACCGAAACACAAAATAAAAATTAAGAGTATCATAATTAAACCGTCATTATCTCTTTCTCCTTGTCATCAAAGAGCTCCTCAATGGTGGCATTAGTCTTAGTAACTAGTTTTTCTATCGTTTCTTTATATCCAAACTTTTCGTCTTCAGAAATTTCTTTATTTTTAAAGGCATCATTTAAAGAACTCATTATTTCATCACGCAAGCGTCTAAGCTCTACCCTAAAGCCCTCCTTGGTCGTACCTAAATTTTTGACAAGTTCCTTTCGGCGGTCTTCAGTTAGGGGAGGCAGGACTATACGGATTAAGTTTATTTCCTTAACAGGGGTTACTCCCAAAGGAGAAATTAAAAGCGCCTTAAAAATGGGGTCTATCGCCCCTTGGTCCCATGGTTGAATAGTAATAGTCATTTGGTTTACGCTAATGCTCGCCAAACCTTTTAGCGGTAATTTTGACCCATAATAATCAACATTAATATCTTCAACCATTTGGGGATTGGCTCGCCCTACTCTTAGTTTAACCAAGGTGGAGCCAATATTACCCTCTAATTCGGTAATTTTATTTTCAAATTGTTTGATAGTATTGTTGTCAAACATAATATAATTTTAATAATTTAACAATGGGCAATAACTAACGAGGTAGCATCCTATTTATTAAAATAAAGAGTTGCCCCTGTCTTTTGGTTGAGGAACATAAGCAAATTTGCCATTTGAGAGCTTTTTAAAGACCGGACAATAAACAGCGGCGCTTCTTTAAAAAATAATGGTATATAATAAATAGCCAAGGCCAAGACTGCAAAGAAAAATAGGGTTTTACCAGCTTGTTTCATTGATAAGAATACTGATATTAATATAGCACTAAAAGCCTGATCATGCTTAATTCTGTCTTAAAAAAATGTTCTCTAACCATAACCTTTTATTAATACCGCTCCGACGGTTCCAATCGAGAAAGCTGCTCAAATCCCCAGCCATAACAGCCAAGTTTTTTTGGGTTAGTTTCGGTGGTGGGCCTTTAAAGGAAAATTGATGAGGACGTTCTTCTAAATAATATTTTAGCAAAAATAACCATTCTAGGAGCGTTGTTTCGATATCTGCCGAGTTTAATTTTGCCAGTTTGTCTAAAAACGGGCTTTGTTTGCAAAACGGCATAGTCAGCAACTCTAGAAACTCTTTATCAGTTTGTCTGTACCACTGTAGCTTTTCCTGATTAGCTATTAAATCTAGAGCCATCCCCGGGAGACCATGACTGCGCCATGCAATTTCAGTTAAATCTTGATTATTATTAAAGTTTTTCTCTAGCCATTTGTTTATCTCGACTAAAGGGATTTCTGTAAAATCCAATTTTAATAACCTCGAGGTAATAGTGTCTGGCAATCTTTTAATATCTGTGACCAAAAAAATTAAAATACTATCTGGAGGAGGCTCTTCTATCGTTTTTAGAAGATAGCTCCAGGCCTCGATATTTAACCTTTCGGCATTATCTACTATAACCACCCTTTTCCGAGACAACTGTGGTTTATATTGCAAAAACTCTAAGAGAGGCTTAATTTGTTCTACTTTAATTTCCTTCGTTTCGGCTAGTTTTTTGGGCGCCACGATATTGTCATCTGCCCCCACTGTCTCTTCGCTATCATCGTCAGTAATCGTCTCGTTGTCACCGGTATCACCAGCAAAGGAGATTTCAAATAGGTCTGGATTTAATTTTTTAGCCAAACTAAGACAACTGGGACAATTTCCACAGGCTTCATCTTTAGTTAAATCCTGACACATTATTTTTTGAGCAAATTCTAGAGCTATCAATCTCCGACCAACTTTTTCCGGTCCCACAAACACAAAACTTTGGGCCGTTAAATTGCTCACTTGTCCATCTAAAAATTTTCTATTGAATGCGTGACCACAGATAGTTGGGTGAGAAGAAACCATTACATCAAAATTTAAAATTCAAACTAGCGCTAAAATTAGCAGTCAGAATTTGCTACAAATCATTTCTCCTGACGCAAAACTTCCTAATCGCCAACTCTTACTAACGACCGCTATGGGTAATAATACTTTTTTTATAAACTTCTAAATTATCCAATACCACGCCAGTTCCCTTAGCGACGCAAAATAGAGGCTCTTCTGCTATATAGGCGTTCACTCCTGTGGCTTTATGAAGCAATTCGTCGATATTGCGCAATTGCGCCCCGCCACCGGAAACAATCATTCCTCGGTCCATCACGTCAGCCGCCAACTCAGGAGGAGTTTCTGATAAAACGTTTTTTACCGCTTGAATGATTTCTTTCATGGGTCCGTTAATAGCTTCGGCAATTTCATTAGCTGCCAAATTTAAGGTACGAGGCAGGCCCTCAGTTAAATCTAATCCCCTGATGTCCATATCGCTTTTTTCTCTCATAGGTAGCGCCGTGCCAATCTTTATTTTTACCTCCTCGGCAGTTCTTTCTCCTACGGCCATGTTATATTTTTTTCGGATATATTCTACTATAGCCTCATCTATCTTATTGCCAGCAACACGTACCGAAGCCGATGCTACTATGCCACCCAAAGCAATCACGGCCACCTCGGTAGTACCACCGCCAATATTGACAATCATATTCCCAGCCGCAGAATTAATAGGGATATTAGCGCCCAAAGCTGCTAAAATAGGCTCTTTAACCACATAGGCCTCATGGGCGCCAGCCTCCCTGGCAGCATCAATTACAGCCCGTTTTTCGGTAGAAGTAATGCCTACAGGCACAGAAATCATCACATCCGGTTGAAAGATATGCCAATTACCCATAGCCTTGTTAATAAAATAGCGCAACATAGCTTTAGTCACGCGATAATCAGCAATCACGCCATCTTTTAAGGGTTTGTAAGTTCTTATAATTTCTGGAGTTCTGCCGAGCATTTCCCGGGCTTCAGCCCCTATAGCCACAACATTATTATCATCAACTGAAATAGCTACTACCGACGGTTCATTGATAACCACCCCTTTCTTTGGTACAAAAACCAAGGTGTTTGCCGTGCCCAAATCGATACCCAATTTACGGATGATCATAAAATAGTTTTACTCTAGTTTAATCGTTCCCCCTATTAAAGCAAAAAACTGGTAAAAATACCAGTTTCTTTTTATTTAAAAAAAGTATATTGCTCTCAAAAAAATCACTTTTTTTAATTAGCAATAACTTCTTTTCTCCTTATATCTGCTCCTAATTTTTGCAATTTTTCATCTAGTTGTTCGTAGCCTCTATCTACTTGGTACGCATTAGTAATGATGCTTTCTCCTTGCGCTAGCAGAGCAGCTATAATCAGGGCGGCGCCGCTTCTAATATCAAAAGAGTTTATGGTTTGACCAAATAACGATGTCGGGCCGTTAATCACGGCTCTGTGAGGGTCGGCAATAATAGCGTTAGCCCCCATTTTATTAAGTTCGTCAATGTATTTTAAGCGTCCTTCAAACATGGTGTCAAAAAGAAGCGATGAGCCAGTAGCCTGGGTAGCTAAAACCCCAAAAACAGATTGCAAATCAGTAGGAATGCCAGGATAAATCTGGGTCTGGATTTTAGAAGCTTTTAATTGATGAGAGGGCAAAACTTGCACATCAGTTAAACCGTTTTTACCTTTTTTAAAAGTAAAAGCGCCGCCCATTTCCATTAATTTTTTAAAAACCAAATCGAGGTGCTCGGGAATTACATTTTTAACCAAGAGATTAGAGTGTAGGGCCATGCCCATAATGATATAAGTGCCCGCCTCATTAGTATCGGGAATCAAGGTATGAGTAGCGCCATGGAGGGTCTTCACTCCCTCTATTTCGTAAATATGAGACCCTTTGTTTTTGATTTTAGCCCCCATTTTATTCAAAAAAGCAATGAGGTCCTCTACGTGGGGCTCGGTAGCAGCAATCTTTAGAGTTGTTTTCCCGGGAATCAAAGAAGCCAACATCAACACATTTTCCGTAGCAGTGACGCTAAATTCTTGCAGGACTACTTCGGCAGAATGTAGATGATTTCGACGAATAAAATATTTATCAGGAAAAACTTGTACCTTAGTCCCTAAGTCCTCTAGGGCAATAAGATGGGTATCAATAGGACGAGCGCCAATAATACAACCACCTGGCTGCCTTAATTCAAAAGAGGAAAAACGATGGGTCAATGGGGCCATTAGAAGAACCGAGGCTCTAATTTTCTTCACCAAGTCTTGGTTAAGCTTTTTTAGGCTTAAATTTTCGGGTACAATTTTAACAGTATGTTTGTCTAGCCACTCTACCTTGGCGCCCAAGCTCTCCAATATTTCAATTAATTTTAAAATATCCTGAATCAAGGGAACATTCTTAATAATAGAAGGCTCTCTAGTAAGCAGCGTAGCTGCCAGAATTGGGATAGCCGCGTTCTTGGAACCAGACACCTCAATCTCTCCCTTCAAAGAATGTCCGCCCTGAATTATAAAAACTTCCGCCATAAATAATCTTTTAAATCAATAATTTACCAACCTTCCTCTTCCAAACCCTATCCTTTTGCCAAACAACCTGACCGTTTATAATGACAACCTCTATTCCCTCCCCCTGATAACTAGGGTTCTGGTAGTCACCCAGGCTTTGGACTTTATCTGGATTAATAATAACTATATCAGCTAAATAATCTTTCTGCAAAAATCCTCTGTTATCCAGTCCAGCCATCAAGGCTGGCTGGCTAGTAATTTTAGCTAAAGCAGATGGCCATTTATCGGCCGGGGTATTACTTAAGTGGGTTTTTAGAAAATGATTCACACCGCTAATAATGTTTGGTCCATAGGAATTATTGTGGACAATAAAAGTTGAATCAAACCCCACATAAGTAAAAGCACTACTCCACCACCCTTCATTTAAATGGTAGGGAATGAGTATCTTAAAATGATTATCGGGAAAGAGGGAATCTATTTTCGACAGAGTATCTTTGGTATTCATATCCCAATTTCTTTTTATTTCTCCCACAGTTTTTCCTTGTAGCATCATGGGAATTTGGAAACCAAAAAGAAAGGATGAATTTATTGTTTTCTCCAAATTTTTTATACTATTTAATTGAGAACCTAGCAGTTTTTCGGCAGCCCGAAGCTCGTACTGGATTGAATCATAGGGCCATACTTGGAAAATTAAATTAGCACCTTTCTTATTTTCTTCTTCGGCAAGAGAGAGAATCATGTCGCTCACCGATGTAAAGCATCCTAAAAGAGGACAATTGAAAGCAATCGTTATTTGGTGGTTCAAAGATAATTCCCCCAGGCTTCTGATTAATAAGGTGTCTGGCAAGCTAAGCGGAAAAAACAACATTAAATTTTTCCCTCTTTTGCTTAAAATGGGGGCGATTTCAGTCAATTGTTTCAGAACCTCCTCTTGATGTTCCTCTCTGACCTCAAGAGATAATCCGGCAAAATTATGTTGAATTTGGTCAAGAAAAAGACTAAATTGCAACGAGTTTTTAATCCCCCAATTATTAAGCGTGGTCCACCCCAAAAACGAAGCCAAATTAAGATTGGGACAAGATTTAATAAACAGCTGTAACACCCTCTCCCTAACATCTCCTTTCCCCAGTTTAGTTTCTAATTTTGTTTTTTGCAGCGGTTGACGGCTGAAATGTTGAAAAATGGATTCGCCCCTGCCGCCAATGACGGCTGTAGTTATTCCTTGTCTTAAAAGAGAAGAATAGTCTTCAGAGCTATTTTGAGAAACGTCATTATCCAATAAACTGCTCAAATCTATAAATCCTGGGGAAACGATGCGACCCTCTCCATTAATAACTTTTGCGCCAAGACGGCTATTTTGTATTGTGCCGATAGCTTGAATTTTACCGTCATGGACCAATAAATCCGACCGAGTTAGCATATTTTCGCCTTGGCCATTAAACACCCAACCATTTTTGATAAGAATATCGGACACTCTAAATAATTTTAATCGATAACGAAAACGTTAAAATTTCGCCACAGGCGTCAAAGAAGATTTTTCTTTTTTAAAAACCCAAAAACGATAACCAATAAAATTAATAATAATGCCAAAGACGCTGGCTACCAAAGCCGCCACAACACCCCAGAGACCTTTATTTAAGGACAAAAAATTAAAGCGATTAATCAGGGAAGCTAGGTTCACATTGATAGCAAAGGAAACTAAACTTACTAAAAGAAATTTTGACAATTGTTCTGCTACGGCAGTTTTATGGGCATCTGCGAAACTAAAGTGGCTATTAAAATAATAACTATTAGCTAAGGCAAAAATAAAAGAGAGTGATTTAAAGAGAACGTAATACCAACCTATAGTTTTAGCAGGATTAAAAAAGAGAAAAAAACTTAAAGCTCCAAGGTCTACTAAGGTATTAAGAATTCCTATAATTAAGAACCGCGCAGTCGCAGTAAGATGAGCATATTTTTCCCCTATTGCAAAAAGGCAGCCATTGCCGATCCAATAGAATAATATCAATAAAAACCAGTATTTTCTCAATAATAAAATTTGAGTATTCAAAATCACACCCCACAGGCCAATGGCTCCTAGAGCGCAGACGATTACCAAGGTTTTTAGACCCGGCTTTAAATTCATAATTCATTACTTAACAAGAAACCGATCTAAAAAATAAAGCATTAATCCCACGGCAGCCATAACACCAGAAACTAACCAGAACCTGGGGGTAATATGAGTTTCAGGGTACTCCATGCCTTGCTCTTTTAACACTGCTTCATAATGGTGGTGAATAGGAGTAGAACGGAAGACTTTTTTGTGCCTTATTTTTTTAGACAGAGTTTGAATAATAACTGAACCCGATTCAAAAACTAAAATAAAGGCAAAGAAAGGTAAGAGCACAGAGGTATTGGTTAGCATGGCTACTACTCCCAAAACAATACCCAAAGACATGGCCCCAGTATCTCCCATAAAGAATTTGGCTGGAAATATGTTGTACCATAAAAATGGCACCAAGGCGCCTACTATAGTTACCAGAAAAGCAGCTAGATCATAACGACCCTCGGTAAAGGCCACCACCATCATAGCAATAAAAGACACCATGAGAACACCGCCGGCTAAACCGTCTAAACCATCGGTTTCATTAGTAGAAAAAGCAGCTGCTACTAGAATAAAAATAAAATACAAAATATACCAAACCCCCAGGGAAAAATTACCGACAAAAGGAATTCTAACTACATCGAATTGTAATTTAACATAAAACCACCAAGCGCCAATAATAGCGATAAGAGTATATAAGAGAATCTTGCGCTTCATGGTTAAACCCCCTCCCTTGCTACCTATATGCAAGAAGCCTAAGACATCATCTGCTAGTCCAATTAACGCAGCAGCCAACATGGCCCCTAAGGGCAAATAGGTCTGCGCCCGAGAAAGAAAAGATAAACTACCCCAAAAGCCATCCAGAGTACGACTTAAAATTGCTAAGATAATGGTGATCAGTAACACAGACCCCCAAATAATTATACCTCCCATGGTAGGGGTACCAGCCTTATAAAGGTGCATATTGGTGTACACTGGAGTATCGCCGTCATTCCTAATTTGCTTACCAGCTTTAATCTTGATCAAAAATTTAAGAGTTAACGGCGCCAAAACGAAACCGCCTACTAAGGCCATAGTACCCAAGAGAATTAAACGAATTATTTGACCAGTAATAGAATTAAAAGCAATTGCCATGGTTTAGAATAATAATTTCATTATAGCACCAACTAAGGTTTAATTAAATTGTCAGCCCAGCTTTTTTGAATTGGTTAAAAATTATCCAAGAATCGCTAACTCGATCAGTGGACCCTAAAACAATGCTGGCTACGGTCTGACCATTGTTCAACCGATAAACTAAAATAAGGCACTCACCTGCATTATCGGTAGTTCCAGTTTTACTCAACCATAAACCGCTAATTTTATCAATTAAGGCATCGGTATTTTTTACATTATGTTGAATTCCGTCCACCGCTTTGAAAGACAGGCTGGGTAAACGGCTTATAATGCCAATTAAGGGGTAATTACGATAAATATAGTCAACCATATTCAATAAATCAGAGGCATTGGAAAAGTTGCCTCTTTCATCTAAACCAGTAGCATCAAAAAAAGCTGTATCCGTCAGCCCAATTTCTTTAGCCTTTCTATTCATTAAACCAATAAAGCGATTATATCCCATTCCTTCGGAAAGGGCTACCGCGGCATCATTGCTAGAAAAGACTAATAAATCTCCAAGAAGGTCTTTTACCGTAAATTTTTCTCCAATTTGTAAATAATCGCCATTACCATATGTGTTCACTGCTCGACTAGAAACTGTTAATATCGCATTCTGATTTAAATTATCTAATGTAACCATGGCCGTCATCAGTTTAGATAAAGAAGCAATATTCACTAAGACATCAGGATGTCTAGAGTAATAAACTTCTTTAGTATCGAGATTAGCTACAATAATAGAGCGGGCTTTTAATTGCGGTTCTAAAGCCAGCCAATCTGGATGAGGCACATAAGTAAAGTTCTTAATGCGGGTATCTCCGTCTGTTGGCAACGACACAGTTTTTTTAGCTACATGGCGCCAGTACCCACAAGCAAAAATAACTATTAAGATTAAAATAGCTAAACCCGATTGCCAGAGTAGCCTTTTATTGGCTGTGTGGTTATTGGCAAAAAAATTTTTAGTCATAAACTACTCAATGGTTTCCATGTTTTCTAGCTTAGTACTAGTGTTATCAGCTAATAGCGATTGTAGGTCTTTGGCATGGTATTCTTGATAATGAGGCAGGTCCTGGATGCTGGACAAACCCAAATGTTTTAAATAATCGGCAGTAATAGAGTAAAGAAAGGCATTGTTCCTATTAGGATTGCTCTGCCTTTCTACCAATCCCCGCAAAACCAATTGATGCAAAATGTAGCCAGAGTTTACTCCTCGGATTAGATCTATCTGAGACCTCCCCAATGGTCCTCTATAAGCCACTATTGTCAAACATTCCATAGCCGTGGGTGTTAATTTTTCCTCGAACACGCCAGAAACCAGTTTTTGCACATAGGCCTGATTAAGAGCCTTGCTTAAAATTTGGTAGCTGCCCTCATGTTCAAATAAAGTTAATCCGCTTTTTTCTTCTTCATACCTTTGTTTTAATTCCGTCAAAGCTTGCTTTACCTCGGCAATGGTAGCTCCCGTACTTTTTACTAAAGTATCCTCCAACAGGGGCTCGCCGCTAGTAAATAAAAGGCTTTCTAAAATAGATATCAAAACCATAGTGTTTAATTAATATTTTCCTTTGCTTCGACTTCTATGTCACCAAAGAGATTCTCTTGTTGCGCATTGATTTTATTATCTTTAAGCAATTCTAACAAGGCTAAAAAAGTAATAACAATTTCTTCTTTAGCGGCTTCACTGCCTACAGATCTAAAACAAATTTTACTGCTCACGTTCTTCAACCTTTCTAAAATACTTATAATTTTGTCTTGGAGAGAAATGGCTGGATGTTTTATTTCAGCTTCTGGTGAATGAATAACAACTTGGCTTTCCAATTTTTCAAAAAGCATAAGGCAAGCTTCGGATAAGTTAGTGCCACTAACATTTGACGGAGGGTCAAACACCACTGTTTTGCCCACCCAGGACGGACGATCAAACATCTGCGTTTGCAGACTCCAATTAGCAGCTAATTCGATTCCCAAATCTTTAAATAATTTATACAGAGCTAGACGCGTCTGAAGGTCTATAATCTCTTCTTTCTCTTCTGAAGTAACTTCCAGGGTGGGTAATATGGAGCGAGATTTAATTAAAAGAAGAGTGGCGGCTACCTGCAAAAAATCAGCTACATTTTCCATATAATTTCCCTGAGCTTGAGTTACCCACGCCAAATAATCTTCGGTCACAGAAGATAACGAAACTTCAGTAATCTCCAAGTGCTTTTCCTCTATAAGTTTCAAGAGAAGCTCTAGCGGTCCGCTAAATTTATCTAAAGTAACTACAAAACTTGTCATAACTAGCTCATTTTGAACAACAAATTTATAACCTGACTTTCCCAATTGTTTTCTAACTCTTTCCAGTATCTATAACTTTCTCGTTTGTATTCCACCAAAGGCTCGTGTTGTCCATAGCTACGCAAGGTAGTGCTATCTGGCAAATCATTCATCCGCACTAGATGATCCATCCAAAGTAAATCACGTAATCGCAAACAAAGATTTAAGACCGTGTTACTCCATGTCTCCCCTAGCCGCTTTTGCTCTTCTTTCAATTTATTGTCTAAAAATTCCTGCAAGATATGCTTTATCTCGCTACGGTTTTGGGATTTCTCTATTGCCTCTATGAGATTAGGGTCAGATGTCGGTAGCCATTGTCCAATTACTTTCAATAAATCGCTTACTCCCTCTGAAGTGACTCTCTCCCCCAGAGTACCGTTCAAGATTAATTCTAATTGGTTATCAATTAGTTCTAACAGCAGGCGCAAAAGATCTTGCTCTGAATGGTGCTCTAGTAAATCTTGTCTTTTGGCATAATAAGCTTGACGCTGTTTGTTGAGTACATCATCGTATTCCAAAATATGCTTACGCATATCGTAATTAACCCCTTCTATCTTGGCTTGCGCCGACTCTACGGCTTTGCTAATTAAAGGATGGCTGATAGCTTCGTCTTCAGGAAGATTCATTTTGCTCATTAAACCAGAAATATTTTGAGGAGCAAAATACTTCATTAAATCATCTTCTAAGGAAATAAAAAACTGGGCAGAGCCTGGGTCCCCCTGCCTGCCAGAACGACCCCGGAGCTGATTATCTATACGCCGTGACTCGTGTCTTTCTGTGCCCATCACATGCAAACCGCCTACAGCTAAGACTTTATTTCTTTCTTCTATAGTGGTTGGATTGCCTCCAAGAATAATATCTACACCCCTGCCAGCCATATTAGTAACAAGGGTAACGGCTCCAAATTTTCCAGCCTGCGCAATGACGGACCCTTCTGCTTCGTGATTCTTGGCATTTAAAATATGATACGATACCCCCTCAATATCTAAAAGCTTTCCTAATTTTTCATTTTTCTCTGGGGAGACTGTTCCTATTAACAAAGGCTGCCCAGTTGCATGGCGATTTTTAATTTCCTTTACCACCGCCATCCACTTCCCTTTTTCGGTTCTAAAAATTTGATCAGGCAGGTCCTTCCTAATTAGCGGTTTATGCGTAGGCAAACTGACTAAATCCAAATGATAGACATTTTTAAACTCTTCGGCAGAAGTAACAGCTGTTCCCGTCATGCCTCCGAGCTTATCATAAAGCCTAAAATAATTCTGAATAGTAATAGTGGCGCCAGTCCTACTCTCTTCCTTGATTTCTACACCTTCTTTAGCTTCTATGGCTTGGTGCAAACCCCCCGTATAACGATGGCCGAATTTAATACGCCCAGTAAATTCATCCACTATTAAAACTTCGCCGTTTTTGACAATGTAATCTACGTCTTTTTTGAACAACTCTTTGGCCTTTAGGCTTTCTTCTATATAATGAACATTGCCAATACCGGAATCGTCAAAAATATCTTTACCAAAAATGGATTCGATTTTATCTAAACCGTCTTCGGTTAAGCTCACTGTTTTAAATTTATGGTCAACAGTATAGTCCTTGTCTAAGTCTAAACGATTGACTATCTTTGCAAATTGCTTATACAAAGCAGCTGCATTTTCATCGGGTACAGCTATGATAAGAGGCGTTCTGGCCTCATCAATCAAGATACTATCTACCTCGTCCACAATAGCGTAATGATGACCTCTGCCAGTCTGCACTTGTTCTTCTAGACTATTGGCTAAATTGTCACGCAGATAATCAAAACCAAACTCAGTATTGGTTCCATAAGTAATGTCAGCCTCATAAGCCTCTCTCCGAGAAATTGGTTTAAGATATTCATCGGTTACCATAAAACTGCCCTGAGTGTCTCGCTGCTTATCCTGATTTTCTAATTGAGCAATAGTTGTTTCCTTTAAAACCAGGGTATGTTCATCGCTGCTTTCAAAAGTATTCTCTCGCTTACCTGCATACAAATAAGATTTGTCTTGAACTATACAGGCAACTGTGAGTCCCAAAAAGTCATAAATCTGACCCATCCAGGTGGTATCGCGACGGCTCAAATAGTCATTAACAGTAACCACATGCACACCTTGACCGCTTAAGGCGTTTAAATATGCGCTCAGGGTTGCTGCTAAAGTTTTCCCCTCGCCAGTTTTCATTTCGACAATCTTGCCATCATTTAAAGCAATACCACCGAATAATTGCTCGTCAAAATGTTGTTGACCCAAGGTTCTGCTAGAAGCTATTTTTACTAAAGCGAAAGCCTCTGGCAGCACTTTGTTCAAAGATTCCCCCTCTTGCACTTTTTTCTTTAAGGTTAGGCTATGGTTTTTAATCTCTAAATCGCTCAATTGGTTAAGTTGAGACTCTAAGAGATGAATTTTATCAATAACAATTCGATTTTTTTGTAAAAATCTTGTATCAGTATCTGGCCACAAAAAATCAAACCAATTTTTCATAATTTAAGTTATCTTAACAATTTTCTTTTAATTCTAAAATCAGAATAATAGACAGAAAATCTGTTTAGCTATTAATGTTTCTTTTTAGATTAATTCTCCTTTCCTTCTTGTCTACCAATTGGGCTTTCAGATTCTTCACACACTTATCTAGAATATATTTGACATCGTCCCCCTCTTCTTCGGCTACCAAATTGTCTTTTAATATTTCTAACGTTAATTTTACTTTGACGCTATAGCCCTTTTCGTGATGCGTACCCAAGGAAACCACGGCTACTTTGAGGAGGGTTTCTGGACCAAAACGTTCAGTTAATTTGCTCAACCCGGCGGTTTTCTTTTCGATTAAACCAATCCAATAATCATTCAACTCAAAACCTTGACTATTTATGGCAGTTTTCATGAGCTAAGACAATTTAAATTGATTTGTCTTATTATATCAAAACCGCCAGTAAAAACCAACCAATTATAACCAAACAAAAAGCGCGAAGGAATCGCGCTTTTGTTAGGATTCAATGTTTACAAGAGGAGGTTACTTTCTCTTTCCGAAAATTTAACATCCTCATTTGACAAGACTATTTCTTGCCGTGCTTTTTAGCAGTTTTCTTTGCTACTTTTTTGGTGGCTTTCTTGGCTACCTTCTTAGTGGCTTTCTTCTTAACCATATTATGAAGATTTAATTTTGCTTTATCTTTTACCGTGCGAAAAACTAAATTGTCGACCAAAGAGACCTAATCAATTTATTTTTCACACTTGGAAAATTGTTTTTTTAATTTCAATCTAATCTCCTTAGATAATTTTATTACAATCATTTTAAAATTCAAGTCCTCCAGTTTCAATGACAACAATTTTTTCACTTCATTGAAAACTGTTTAATTAAATTCTCTTTCATCTAATTTAATTATAACAATTTTTTCACTTCATTGAAAACTGTTTAATTAAATTCTCTTTCATCTAATTTAATTATAGAAGTTTTCAATACAAATGCAAGTGTGAATAACTTTAAAAAACACAAATTTAAAAAAATCGGGTTAAAAACAAGGAACAAGGAAAAAATTTACAATCAATCTTGTTTTTTATTAACAGATTAATCAAATTCGCCTAAAAAATTAATCTCCGGAATTAATTTTAATTTAAATTTTCCCCAAACATTTTTTTGGACCAATTGAATAAGGGCAAATATATCTTGCGCTCGCGCTCCACCCAAATTAACTAAGAAATTACAATGTTTAGGCGAAACTTCCGCATTGCCAATCCTACATCCTTTAAGTCCGCTCCTTTCTATTAGCCACCCTGCAGGAATGGTTTCCTTAAAAAGTGGTAGAATTTCAGCACTGCTCGATAAACTTTTATCTAACTCCATTATTGATACATTTTTAAAGACGCTCCCAGCACTCGGATATTCTAACGGCTGCTTTTGTTTGCGTTCTTTTAAGTGGTCTAAAATAATTTGACGGCCAGTAGTAGCATTACCAACCTCTAGGCGCAGAAAAATAGACCAAATAATTTTTTTCTCTTGTTGAAACAGGCTATGACGGTAACCAAAATGGCAATCATCATTTTTATAAGTCTTAAAAACTCCTTCTCTCAAATCATAAGCATACACCGACCGCACTATATCCTCCATACTTTGGCCAAAAGCGCCTGCATTGCCATAAACCGCTCCCCCCACTAAGCCAGGAATACCGGCTGACCACTCTAATCCAGTAAAAAATTTAGAAGCAGTGTTACAAAATTGAAGTAAACTTCTCAGGCTTAAACCACCGCCCACCCTTAATTCAACATTTCTAGCACTTAACACTTTGCTATTAATTTGTTGGTTAGAAGGTTTAATGACAAGTCCGTCATAGCCCTTGTCAGAAACTAGAATATTACTGCCTCCTCCCAAAATATAAACCGACTGCTTATGTTTTTCTGCCCAATTCAAGGTTTCTAAAAGCTCGCCCGGGGTTGAGGGACGAGCAAAATATCTAGCCTTTCCGCCAATGTTATAAGTAGTGAGTGGGGCTAGAGAAACATTTTCGAGAAGTTTAATTTTCATTTAACTGATACTATTAGGCTAGACCTAAACTCTCGTCAATCGCTTGCATAGCCTGTAAGGTTATAGTAATAAATTCATCTAAAGAGATACCAAGTAATTCATTACATTTTAAGATATTAGGTCTATTTACCCCCCTGGCAAATCCTTTTTCTTTAAAACGTCGCAAAACATTATCTGTTTGCACATCTTTAATTTTACGCGATGGCAACACTAATGTCGTGGCCACAATAAGCCCCGTTAGAGAGTCAACACAATAGATTGCTTTAGCCATTAATGTTACCGGCGGAAGGCCATGGATGTCATTGTGTGTTTTAACGGCTTCGGCAATATCTGTTCCCAGTCCCTTATCAATAAGCATTTGAAACCCCTTGAGGCTATGTTCAGATTCATTATCCTTAGTAGCTTCATAGTCAATATCGTGGAGTAGCCCAGTTAGACCCCACATACTTTCATCCTCGCCGAACCTTAAAGCCAGGCTTTTCATAGCCGCTTCCGTCGCTAAACAATGCTTTAGAAGATTGGGCTCTTTTATTTCTTCTTTTAGCCAATCAAAGGCTTCTTCTCTTGAAATCATTTTATTTTAATCTTTATCCTCGTCATCATCGTTACTATCCTCCTCGTTCTCGGTCTCCCTCGCATCTTCAGGCGCCTCTTCGGTAATAGGCTCAACTAATTTAAAATCACTTTTTCTTCCTACTTTGCATTCTGGACATGTATAATCCTCTGATAAATCCTCAAATTTTTTCCCTTCTTTATCCTCATCATAAACATAACCGCAAATTTGACAGATATATTGCATAAAATATATTTTAAATTAATATGCGCTCTGACTCCTTAATTTTAAGATAATAGATTTAAAAAAGCAATTGTCTTCGTCCTCATTATAGAGTGTTTTTAAAGCATTGACAAATCAAGTATTACCTATTTATAATAACTTTGTGAATGGGCTTTGATGACAGCTCTCATTCACATCCTTTCGAGGTTGAAATAAGGTTGACCTCCCTTGGTCTTTGTACTAGGGAGGAGAATCTTGGTCTCACTTTTGGGTCAGAAGACGGGATGGTCTTATGTCCCCATTATAGACAAATAAGATCGGCTGGTTTGCTTACAGGCGGATGTCTTCTGCGTTATCGTGGTCTCCAAGCCATTTCCAGACCATGGCAGATCTTGTTTCACTGCAAGCAAATACCGACCCTGTTTATCTAGAAGGGGTGACGTTTGATTATCCCGTCTCGTCCCTTGCCCTTTACAATTTAACTTTTGGTGGCATCCTACTTTTTTGACTTTTTGTACCCCCGTATTTCTTTTTTCTTTTTATTCTCTTTTTCATTTTTACTCATCTTTACCGCATTTTCTTTTCGTTGTAGCCACCTTGCTCTTTATATTTTCACTCTTTGCCATCTCCTTGTAGATGGTTTTTCTTTTTTCATATAAAACTGACTTTTAATTTAGGCTCTTTATATTTTTAAGGAATTTTAAAAGTTCCCGTGCTAAACTGTTCTTACAGCCAAAAAATATGCAATCTTCAATCACTCCCAAAAAAATAGTCACTATAGGCGGTGGCACCGGTAGTTTTATGGTTCTTTCTGGTTTGAAAAAATACAATTTTGACCTCACCGCCATTGTTTCTATGTCTGATGATGGCGGCTCTACTGGTATTTTAAGAGATGAATTAGGTGTTCTACCGCCAGGAGACTTACGACAGTGTTTGGTGGCCCTTTCAGATTCGCCTGATATTATGCGTAAAATTTTTAATTATCGTTTCAATAGTGGCAGTTTGGAAGGGCATAATCTTGGAAACTTATTACTTTCGGCTATGGAAAAAATCACTGGCAGCAGCCAGCAAGGGATTAAAGAAATTGGCACTATTTTAAAAATTAAGGGACGCGTTTTACCGGTATCGTTAGAATCTAGCAACCTAGAAATTGATCTTAAAAACGGCTTAAAGCTAATTGGCGAAGACAAAATTAATCACAATTACGCTCTAGACACCATTGGCATAAAAAAAATCTCTCTCAACCCCATACCCACTGCTAATCCGGAAGCTATTCAAGCTATTTTAGAAGCAGATGTAATTATCATTGGACCGGGAAATCTCTATTGTAGCCTTTTACCCAATCTTTTAGTACCAAAGGTCAGCAATGCTATCTCACAGAGTCATGCTAAAATTATCTACATAGCCAATCTAGTTAACAAGCGCGGGCATACCAGTAATTTTAGCCTTGATAATTATATTCAATGCCTGCAAAAATATTTGCATGGCAAAAAAATAGATTTTGTTATTTCTAATGTTCAAAAACCCTCAGCTGCTTTATTAAAAAAATACCAAAAGGAAGGCGATGAGTGGTTAGAAATAAAGGGCGCGAAAAACGAAAACCAGCCTCCCCGCGTCTCTCCCACCATAGTCCAAGCCAATCTGCTGAAGAACACTCTCTATAAACCTGTCGCCGGGGACCATATTAGCAACACCCGTTCCCTTATTCGTCATGATAGCGACAAACTCGCTAAACTTATTAATTTGATTGTAGAATGGTCAGATAATCCAAAAATCCTCAAACAAATTCTCTAGCAACCACTTCACACAAAAACAACTGCTATTTAATAGCAGTTGTTTTTGAGAATAATCTGCTTATAAGCCTATAGGCTATCCAGCCACAGAGTATACCCACGCCTATACCGCCCAAGACGTCCAAGGGCCAATGAACCCCCATAAGAATACGCCCTAAACCCACAAGAAAGGCCACCGCAAAAGCGCCGATTCCAGTTTTCTTATTATATAAGAAGAGAACCATAGCCAGGGCAAAAGCTAGGGCAGTATGACCGGAAGGAAAAGACTTGGTATATTCTGTAACCTTTAAAAAATTTTTATAATTACCAACTTCTGGCATTACGAGAAAGGGTCGCTCCGATTTATAAACGTAATGAATAGCTGGAGTCACCATTACATTGGAAAAACAACAAGCTAAAATTAAAATGGACAACCATTTGATTTTTTCTTGTTTGGGTTCTTTACTTAGAAGCAAATATAATAAAATAACTATTCCCAAAATATAAATAAGATATTCCCCGCAAAACAAACCGATAGGCACATTCGTCGGGAAGAAACGATTTAAGTTATAAATAAATTGAAAGATGTTTAAATTTATTGCCATAGGACAATTCTAACAAAAAATCGCCACTGTGGCGAAAATTATCAACTTGTTATATTAAGGGCTGCGGGACTTGGATTCGGACCAAGATACTGGGCTTCAAAGGCCGAGGATATAATCTGAGATACAGGTTTAATAACCAGTACCCATGTCCTATTATCCCGCCAAAAAGGCGGGATACTTCCACCCCGCCAAATTATTCCTTTCTTGGCAAAGCTGCGGGACTTGGATTCGGACCAAGATACTGGGCTTCAAAGGCCCATGTCCTACCATTAGACGATCCCGCA
>DAONGQ010000003.1:43672-54659 GCA_035404205.1 Candidatus Paceibacterota bacterium
CGGACCAAGATACTGGGCTTCAAAGGCCCATGTCCTACCATTAGACGATCCCGCAGCTTTGACAAGAAACTTTTTAAACGCATTTCCGCTATGCCAAGACTTTATTTGTTTTTCTCGTGTACGTGCTTGCTGTAAATTATCAAAACTTTCAAAGTATAGCAATTCCCATGGCTTACCAGCCTTTGTTGATAGAACGTTACCATTGTTATGCCTCAAGAGCCTTTGCTCTGGAAGTAATGTCGTAATACCAGTATAATAACAATTCTTGGTATTTTTTAAAATATAAAGAAATGCCTTCATATTATTTGGCGGGGCAAGTTAGACGATCCCGCAAAGAAACAAAAACTGGAATAAATTTCTTCATTCCAGTTTTCACATTACCATAAAACCTTTTAAAAATCCACTTTCTTTTAACTTTCTAAATACTTATTCATAGCGACAAAGCTAGATGCCAGTCCTATTATCACCCCAAACAAAGTTTGCGCTAAGAAAATCAAACCTAAATGAGTCCAATAATAACCGCCCAAGCTCAAACCGGGTAAGGCTGCTTCAAGTTTGGGAGAAAAGGCAAACACCAAGACACTGGTAACCATTAGAGTAAGAATAGAAGCCGTTACACCATAAATTATACCCTCAAACAGGAAAGGTCCTCTGACAAACCAGTTAGGAGCGCCAACCAGTTTCATTGCCCTAATTTCATCTCTGGCTGTATAGATAGCCAATCGAATAGTATTGAAATTAATCAGTACGGCAATACCGACGAGCAATATACTAACACTGATAGCAGTGATTTTTACTGCTCGATTGAGAACATCCAATTTTTGCACCACCTTTTGGTTTTCTTCATAGTTGACAGTAATCAATCTATCCTTAAATCCGGCTTTAGAAATATAATCCAAAATCGATTGATAGTCTTTATCATTTTTGGCTTTAATGCTCAATGAGGGCGACAGAGGATTCGTCCCTAACACTTCTATAGCTTTGAAAATAGCAGGATTATATTTTTGTTTCTCCTGGAAAAATTTAAGCGCCTCATCTTGAGAAATATATCTTACGCTCTTTACTTGCGAAAGACCTTCTAGTTCTGTCTGCACCTGAAAAATTTCTGACTCGGGAACATCTTTATTAAAATAAATGCTGATATCTACCCTATCTTGCAACATGGTCACCGTGCGATTGATGGAATAAGCGAAGAGGCGTATGCCCGTAAAGGTTAAAACGCTTAAGAATACCACCAAAACAGTGGCTATGGATAACCACCAATTTCGCGTAATACTTTGCCAGCTGGCTTTAAATAATCTTTTAAAACTTAAAAACATGGAAATTTATATAATATATTGACCGTTTAATTCGTCTCTGATAATCTTGCCATTTTCCAAACTGATAACTCTCTTACCAATTTTATTAACCACATCTTTATTGTGAGTCGTAAGGATAATAGCCGTACCCAATTCATTAATTCGTAGAAGTAATTTAACGATATCCCAAGTGTTAATCGGGTCCAAATTTCCTGTTGGTTCATCGGCGATAATGACATCCGGCCCATGAATAAGAGCCCTGGCAATAGCAGCCCGCTGTTTTTCTCCCGCGGAAAGGCACACTGGCAATTGGTCTTTTAGGGCATCCAGCCCAACTAGTTTTAAGACTTCTGTAACGTGGTCCTGAATAATCTCGTCTGGCTGGTTTAATACTTCTAGAGGAAAGGCTACGTTTTCAAACACTGTCCTATCGCTAAAAAGCCTAAAATCTTGGAAGACAGTGCCCACCCTGCGTCTTACCAAAGAAAGTTGCGAACCTTTTAGTTTACTAAGGTCTTGGTCGTCAAAAACAACATGCCCAGAGGATGGCTGCTCATCAGCTATAATTAATTTTAGAAGAGTAGTCTTACCTACCCCAGATTTACCTACTAAAGACACAAACTCCCCAGCCTCAACGCTAAAAGTAATATTATCTAATACTAGATTATTGTTGTAAGCTTTGGAAATGTCTTTGAAATATATAAGAGCCATTTGTGTAGTGCTTATTATATCGCTTTAATTAAAAATTGCCAGTTTTAGCATTATTTGTCACTTCTTTTTCTATAAAAGGGTCCAAATCGCCCTTAAGAACAGCAGTAGCATCTTTCACTTCCAGGTTATAACGATGGTCTTTTACCAGTTGATAAGGGTGTAAAACATAAGACCTGATTTGATGCCCCCACTCTATTTCAGTTTTACTCCCCTTTAAATCTGCTAAAGTTTTAGCATGTTGAGACTCTTGCAAAGAAAATAACCGAGCGCGCAACATCTCCAGAGCCTTTTCTTTATTATTACTCTGTGTACGTTGCCCCTGCGAAACTGCTATTAGCCCTGTAGGTTTATGAGTAATCCTTACCGCGCTTTCCACTTTTTGAACGTTTTGACCACCAGGTCCGGAAGCTCTAAATAAATCTATTTCTAGGTCAGCAGGATTAAGAATCAAATCCTCTGCCTCTAGCACTGGTAAAACTTCTACATAGGCAAAAGACGTATGCCTTAATTTGGCAGCTGAAAAAGGCGAAATGCGCACTAAGCGATGAACCCCTTTTTCTTTTTTCAGTGTCCCAAAAGCATAGACGCCAACTATTTCCAAAGAAATTTGTTTAATCCCCTTGTAATCATTTAAATGCTCGTCAAGAATAGAGATTTTAAAACCCTTGTTTCTTAAATAACTCTCGTACATCTCTTTCAGCATTCTTGCCCAATCTTCGGCATCATTGCCACCTGCTCCGGCATAAATAGATAAAATAGCGTTAGCCTTATCGTAGGGACCATCAAAATATAGCTCTATCTTTTTTTTGTTAATTTTCTCCTCTATACCCTGTAAATCTTTGTTTAAAGCTTCTATCATCTTTGTGTCATTGCTAGCAGCAGCTAAATGATACAACTCTACTGCATCGTTTAATGATTGCTCCCAGCCGGAAAACAAAGCTATCTCTTTTTGCAAGACACTCAAATTAGCTAATTTTTTGTCAGCTAGTCCGTGATCTTCCCAAAAGCCATTTTCTAAACTTTCTTTTTTTAGAATGGCTTCCTTTTTCTTTTTAGCTTCTAAGTCAAAGACGGTCCGCTAAATTTCGGACCTCCTCTCGTAGCGCTTTAATCTGTAATAAAACATCATCCATATTTTATGCAACAAGATACCTCTAGTTTAACAGAAAGGGCGAGATTTTAAAAGGTTAACAGCAAACAAAAAACGCCACTATTGTGGCGCTAATTTCTCACTGGAAGGGCCTGCCCCCACACCTATTAGAAATTCTTGTTTGGAGCAAACAAAAAACGCCACTATTGTGGCGCTAATTTCTAATAGGTGTGAGGGCAGGGGTACCTCGATTCGAACGGGGATCAACGGTTTTGGAGACCGCTATTCTACCATTGAACTATACCCCTAGGGAATTATTAGTTTAAAAACATCCTCCTCTCTGTTTATGACTTCTCGGTCATAAATAGAGAAGAGGATTAGCTTATTTATTTTTTTGCTTCTTTGTGAACAGTATGCATTCTATCTTTAGGACAATATTTTTTTAACTCTAACTTTTTGCCCGCAGGATTTTTTTTGTTGCGATTTGTGTAATAATTAACACTTTTACACTTGGTGCATTGTAATTTTACTATGTTTTCTTTTTTCATATAAATCTATTACTTTTTGCTATTAATACTTTTATTCAGAGCTGAAGGCCAGATTTGAACTGGCGACCTACTCCTTACCATGGAGTTGCTCTACCAACTGAGCTACTTCAGCGAGTATAACTAACATCAAACTAAAAACTAAATTAGCGATTCACCCCTTACCATGGAGTTGCTCTACCTCCGCCGGCTGGCGGATGAGCTACTTCAGCGAATGAAACACTATAACAAACCATTGTAGTTTTTTCAACAACCTGAGCAGCTTCAACATAACATAAATATTCCGTAATATTTTCTATGATTTATTCAATGACTGCAGTTTGGATTGTAGACATTGAACTTTGGACATTTTTCCGGATATGGGTGCACAGAGTAGGATTTGCACCTACGTAGGCCTGAGGCCGACAGATTTACAGTCTGTTGCGTTTGACTACTCCGCCATCTGTGCGAAATATTTATACTAAATTGGAACAACAAACCTCAGCCAGGAAAGTGAGCCGATGGTCAGATTTGGACTGACGACCTACTGTTTACAAAACAGTTGCTCTACCACTGAGCTACATCGGCAATAGTTTACAACATCATAAACTAACTTTCAACCTGGGTCTTAGTTCTCCTTTGATGTATTTTAGGAGAAATGCTTTTTCTTATTGTGCGCTTTTTCTCACGAATCATCGGTTCTTTTTCAGCCAACTTCTTGAAACTCTCTACCAAGCGAGAGTCATTAATAATATCGTCCCAAGATAAATCATTATTCACAGCTTTAAGCAAAATCCCCCTTATTGCGGAGAGGTCTCCGATGTCGGAATACAAATCTATCAATTTCGTAAGCGTTTCGATATCAAACTGATTGTTCAAATGGTTTAAGTAATCACGCTCTAAGGACCAGATACTGGTATCTGTCTGATTTTCTGTTTGAGTTACTTCTTCAGTTACTGTAGTTATGGTAGTTTCGTGTTCATCAACAGACACTGTTTGCTGGGTATTAATCAGAGCAGTAATTCTGCCGTTATCTGCATAGGGAGAAGCCTTATCTTCCTTAAGTTTTCCTATGGAATCTACAAGCTGATTATCAACCCTTAAAACAAAAACTCTCAACCGCCTCAAACCTTTCTCTGTGATACCTTCCAAAACCTCTCGCTTTACTTTCAAATTGGATAACAAGCCAGCTACTTTGGATTTTAAAGCGTCGCCATCACTGACCTCCGAAACAGTTTCTTCGGTTTTGGTATCTAGATTAGCTTTCTCTGTTTTCTGTTTATGACTAAAAAGATAAACAATGCCGCCCAAAGAACATGTGAGAACGAGGGCTAAGATGATATTATACATAACCTATAGCTAACATTATTTTAGTTAGGCTTGCAGCCTATAAAATTTATTGACTTTGATGATGCCGTTTTGGCCAGCTTCTTGTTTCAGCCAAGCACCAATGGTAAGGCTGGGATCTTTAATATAAATCTGATCCATCAAACAAATCTCCTTTTCCCAGTCGTTTAATTTCCCTGTGGCAATTTTATCTAAAATTTCCTGAGGTTTATTGCTTTCAGCTAATTCTTTTAAGATAGCTGCTCTTTTGTCTGACAACATTTCGGTGGGAATGTCTTCCTGACTTATATACATAGGATTCATAGCTGCAATGTGCATCGCCAAATCATGAGCCAAAGATTTAAACGATTCTGTCTTAATTGCTTCTGGCTTATCAGAATCAAGATTTAAAAGCACCCCCACTCTGCCACCGTTATGGATATAGGCTTCAATTAAACCATTAGCAGTTTCGGTATAAGCGCAATTACCAATCTCTATATTTTCGCCAAACTTGGCAATATTAGCTTTTATGGTATCGGCTACAGTAGTAGACTGGTCTTTGATGTACGGGCTTGCAAGTAAGGCTTGAGCATCAATAGTTTCTTGTCCAGTTATTAGTACCTGTTCTACTAAATTTTTTGCCAAAAATCTGAAATCTTCTGACTGGGAAACGAAACTAGTATTAGAGCGTAGTTCTAAAATAGCTCCCTTTTTGGCATCACTGGACAGCAAAGCTTCTATATCCCCAGCTTCAGTAGTCCTACCGCTCTTTTTATCAGCCTTTAACAGTCCTTCTCGTCTAATTACCTCTAGAGCTTTATCAAAGTCACCTTCGGCTTCTTCTAAGGCTTTTTTGCAATCCATCACTGAGGCTTGCGTTGCCTCCCTTAATTTGGATACATCCGCTGCGCTGATCATAATATATAAGCTTTTATTTATTTGACTTTACCGCTTTCACCCCCGTAAGCCCTTTCTCTAACTCTTTGAAAATATACTCAATAGAACTTCTAGCGCTATCATTAGCTACTATAGGATACTCAACTAGCTCGGGATTATCATCGTTATCTAGGATAGAAATGACTGGTATCTTCATAATCCTAGCCTCACACAAGGCTGTCATATGAATCTTGGGGTCCACAATAAGAATAGCTGCTGGTAATTTGGTTAGATTTTTTAAACCAAAAAACTTGCTCTTTAATGATTGTAATTTCTTTTCTAGCTTTAATTGTTCCTTCTTGGTATATTTGGCCACTTCCCCGCTCTTGAATTTCTCTTCCAGGTCAAGATAATAATTAATTCTATCTTTGATAGTTTTAAAATTAGTCAGTGTACCACCTAGCCAACGCTCAGTAACATAGGGCATGTCATATTTAGTAGCGAACTGTTCCACGGCCCCTTTAGAACTGGCCAAAGTGCCAACTACTAAAATTTGTTCTCCTTGGGCATAAAGGCTCTTAATGAAATCGCTAGCTTTGGCTAAAGATTCTATAACTTTGTTAAGATCCAAAATAGCGAAACTGTGCTTGGAAACTAAAACATATGGCAAAGCCTTGGGGTGATTGGTCGTTTTATTGTGACCATAAAACAAACCAGCTTCCATCATATCTTTGATGGCAGTTTTATTTTCTATACTAGGCTTAAAAATTTCTATCGGTAAATCCTGAATCATAATTGATACAAAAAAACTTTAAATGCGCTTTAAAACAGCGTTTTATAACTCTTATAAAATAACATAAAAGACTGGTTAAAGCAAGAATTATGGCTTAGAGACAGCTAGTGAGCTTAATTTTTTTGGCAATCACTGGATTGAGGCTTTTGTCCATTAGCGTCTAGAGCGTAATCATTACATTCATTGACGCCACAAGTGTTAAAACTATAACAACCATAAGTGGGCTTGGATTGTCCACAGCCATAAAAAGCCTTACATTCTGCATGAGGATTTGTCTCTCCGCTCTTGTCGCAACCGGTACTAAATCTATTAGCCAAAGTATTGTCGCCACTATTACAGCTTAAACATTCAATACGAGTGCCATCGCTCAATTGCAATTCATTGGCTACACTTGTATTTAAATGAATGGTTTTGGGCTTACCAGCCGCTAGCTCTATATGTCCATTGGTAGCCATTAGACTAGTCACGAGTGATGCATCCTGGGCCCCGGTCCCCCAGTATAAATAGCTAGCCTGCAATTGATTATCAGTATTGCTAGTCAAAGTGATATCACAACCACCACTTACACACTTCTTTTCATTGCTAACCTGAGCCACTTTAATGCCAGAGCCAGTATTAGTATTGACAGGCATTACTCCCAAATTAGGAGTTGGGTAATATTTTGAGACTAAAGCGCTCAAAGCTGTACTACTTCCCAAATTATTAAAAAGCTGTGGGTCATCGCACAATCTTACGTTACAACTCAGCACCCCCAAACATTCTGGACCAAATTGAGCTGGTTCGCAAACCGTTTCTAAAACTCCATTATTATCAGTATCACGACATCCGCAATGGGGCACATTACAAATCTTGGCGCAATCGCTAGCGGTGCCCCCTTTTGTACTACAAGCTGCCAAACATTTCTTGAGTAAAACAGCTGTAGAGTCAGAAAAACTCTGGCTGTCAGTGACAAAAACATCTATAGGAGTAATAAATGTTTGATTACCTTGGCTATCGGTTACGTTGAAACCGTCTTGAGATTGATTAGTCTGGATAGAGTTGTAGTCAGAAACAAAAATACCGTCATCTTGGACAAGAGAATTTTTTAATGCCGCGCAATCAATGTTGCTAGAGCGACTAACCAAATTACCATGACTATACCAAGATTGCACCCCTGCTCTTAAGGCATCTCTTTTAGCTTTTAAAGCAGCAAATTTATTTCCAGCTGCAGTTCCCACCGTAGCCCCATTTAGCTGTTCCAATTCTTTATTCAATTCAGCAACCTGATCTTCTAGGGCATCTTTCGTATATAATTCTGCTCGTCCTTCAACTGTAGAAGCCTGATTACTTCCAGTATTTGCCATAACAATATCTATCATTTGTTCTCCCGTTTTGTCTGGTCCACCGCACTGACAATACGCGCTGCTTAAAGCCTTATCTACAGCTGCGGTAATAGCCGTTGCGTAAGCTTTTTGATCTTCGGTTGAAAGACATTTTAAATATTGAGTTGTTAAGGCTTGCTTAGTGCCCTCTTGAAAACTATTAATGTTACTGGCAGCCCAGACAACTTTAACGCTTAAAAAACATATGCCAAAAACCAAAAAATATTTAATCAATTTTTTCATTTTAAGTATTAATGGTTAATAGTTAAAAAAGCTTTGTCAAAAGGCAAAAAGGCATCATGATAGTTAAGGAAATCTGCCACCGGCACATTTACCCCCTGGCTAGCCTCGGGAGGAATATATAATTTCATACTCATACCGCCCTCGAAAGGTTCTTTAAAGGCGATGGCAAAAAAGGGCATATGCTCAGTATCAAGAACCTTGGAACAAAAGGATGCTTGATTAGTAGAAAAAGCTCGTTCTATATTTCCCTCGGGAGCTACTAAAAAATTAGCTTCGCTTAAACCGGGAAAGGTTGCCTCACCGCATATGGATACGTAACCGGTCGGTTTCTTTAATTTAAAAATTTTTCCGTTTCCTCCAACACTGCCAGAGTTCATAATCGCATTCATAATCTTGGGATTATTAGCTACCTCTGCGTCCATTTCCATGGTCAAAGGCTTTCCCGTATTAAAATAATCAGCCAAATTAATCACTCTTACAATTAAATCGCCAGCTTTTATAGTTTTTAAGTCATCAGAATCAAAGGTATTAATTAAAGTAGCCTGCCCCCAAAGATTGATTTTACAATAAGGATGATCAATCACAATCGGCGTTAATTGCTTGCCCGAGGAAATATTTAAAGTTGCGCCTGAAAATTTTTGGCAGGAAGCTATCCCTCTTAAAGCCCTGACTTTAAAAGAAAAAAACAAATTATTTAGCCCAACTACCACAGCAACTAGTAATAAGACTCCTCCCAAAATAATACTAGTTTTTCTTATTATGTTTTTGGAAAAAATTTTCATACTAGTAACATTTATTAAATAATATGACCTCTTCTAATTATATATAAAAAGAGTCTTTCTCACAAGCATAACCTGGAATATCCTTGCCCTAAATCACAAAATAGTGTATAATAGGCGAGTTAATTAAAGTAATCTCATGCAAAAAGATATCCATCCCAAATACTACCCTAAAGCCGAAGTTACCTGCTCCTGCGGTAATAAGTTTACAGTCGGATCAACGCTTCCCAAACTTAATGTGGAAATTTGTTCCCAGTGCCACCCCTTTTACACTGGCGAAGAAAGATTGGTAGATACCGCCGGTCGAGTTAAGAAATTCCAAAGGAGGGCAGCCGCAAGCGCAGAGCTAAAAGCCAAAAAAGTGGTCAAAAAAACCAGAGTAAAAAAACAAACTGCTAGCAAAAGAATTTAATTTATGGATTTTAGCGAGCTCAAAAAAGAAAAAGAAGAGCTTCTTAGAAAACTCAGCGACCCTGAGTTTTTTAAAAATGCTCCCGAAATGAAAGCTTCTGCTAAACGCCTAGCGGCTATAGACACATATTTACCGATATTGGAGAAAAGCGAACAACTTCGTTCTGCTATTGACCAAGATGAAGCCTTAATAGCCAAAAATGAAGACGAGGAATTAACCCAAATAGCTAAAGAAGAAATTGCTACCTACCAAGCAGAACTAACCTCATTGCAACAAAAGATAGATGATTGGGAAAACCAGAAGGAAGGCGAATTGGAAACCAAAGGTGTTATTTTGGAAATTAGGGCCGGTGTCGGCGGTGACGAAGCGGCTATTTTTGCTTCCGACCTTTTAAAAATGTACAATCATTATGCTGAACGCCAGAACTGGCCGACTTCACTCCTAGATTCCAGTACCAATGAAATTGGCGGTATTAAAGAAGCTATTTTTGAAATTAAAGATAGTGAGGCTTATTCTCTTTTAAAATATGAGGGTGGTGTGCATAGGGTTCAACGCGTCCCTGAGACAGAAAAGAATGGACGCATACACACTTCAACGGCTTCCGTGGCTATCCTGCCAAAAATAGCCATAATTCCCATTGAAGTTAGACCAGAAGATATTGAAGAAACTTTTTACAGGTCATCGGGCGCTGGTGGTCAAAACGTTCAAAAAGTGGAAAGCGCGGTAAGGATTACTCATAAACCTACAGGGCTAGTGGTAAGTTGCCAAAGCGAGCGTTTTCAAAGACAAAACAGAGACAAAGCCATGGAAATGCTCAAAATTAAGCTTTGGCAAGACCAACAAGAGAAAATGACCGCTAATCTAACTGCCGAAAGAAAAGCGCAGATAGGCACAGCCGACCGCAGCGAAAAAATAAGAACTTATAACATTCCTCAGGATCGTATTACCGATCACCGCATTAAACAGTCTTGGCATAACGTTAATAGAATTTTGAGTGGCGAATTAGATGAAATTATTCTAGCTCTAAAAGAAAATATGCCTAAATATTTCAAAGGCGAAATTACTGGCGAAGACGAAGAATAAAAAACGACCCATTTAGGTCGTTTTTATGTTTATCCAATAACTTATAGACAGAGCTTTTAGAAAGGAATATTCTCCAAGAAATCATCTTCGCTATCTTTATCCACCAAATCCTCCTCGCCACCCTGCGGCACATCGTCTACAGAAACTGTAGCTAATTCTTCTTTTGACCCTCCATCCCCCACCCGGCTTCCTCCTACTGCCAGTTTAGGACCAAATTGAATATCTTCCACAATGACTTCTATACGGCTTCTTTTTTCTCCGGCAGGGCTAGTCCAAGAAGTAGTTTTTAACCTTCCCTCTACAAAAACCATCTTACCCTTGGTTAGATATTGGGCCAAGATTTCTGCCCTCTTGCCCCATAAAACCAAATTATGGAATTCCGTCTCTGTTTGTTTTTGACCGGCTTTATTCGTATAAGTCCTATTGGTAGCCAAACCAAAACTAACGACGGGATTACCACTCGGTAAGGTTTTGAGTTCAGCATCACGAGT
>DAONGQ010000004.1 GCA_035404205.1 Candidatus Paceibacterota bacterium
GTTACAGAGGGCGTGTGGCTATTTATGAAGTTTTAAATATTAGCGAGCCCATGCGCTTATATATCCAGAAGCCGGAATTCTCTTTGGATGGATTGCGCGCTATGGCTGCCAAAGAAGGCATGATTTCCATGTTTGAAGACGGTCTTCGCAAAGCAGAATTGGGCCAGACTACTATTGAGGAATTGTTCAGAGTCATAAAAGAATAACTATAGTTTATAAAGTTTATCAAGTTTTTAAAGTTTATAAAGTAGAAGATAGAACAAAAAAATAAAAATTTAAAATCACCCTGATGGGTGATTTTTGTTTATTAATTTTTTATAGAATCAAAATATATTTTACGGAAGCGGAGCTTCCGTAACGGAGGCCTCGCTTCCGCAAAACCATAAAAACTATTGACTTTTGCCACCTTTTTAAGGCAATAATAAATTGCATTATTTTTTAAATGGTTTTGCGTTTCGCAAAACAAAAAATATTAACTATGCATAAAAAATATTGGTTATTGGTAGGTATTTTGGGCGGGGCAATTATTTTGGGAATATTAATATATGCAGGCGTTAAAATAGTGCCAAGCTTAATGGCTCAGAGGAAGTTTAGCGAGCTGAAAACAAATCTTCTTAGCGATGACAATGGCGGGGCCACCCCCATAGAAACTATTAAACTTTTTAAATCAGCCCTAGAACAAGGTGATTTGCAAAAAGCTAGCAAATATTTTGTTTATGAAGAGCAAGCTGGAATACTAGAAGACCTGAACAAGCTTGTAGCCAAAGGAGAAAAAACTGTTTTATTAGATTATTTGAGCCAAATTATAGATGATAAAAACCCTAAGAGAGAATACATAACCGATAGTCCCGACATGGTGACCATAAATATTTTAAGCGATAAACCAAATTTTAGAGAATTTTCAGTAGAACTAAGACGCCCCGGTAATGATATAACAGGAACTTATAAAACTTGGAAAATCAAATCGATGTAAAACATCGATTTTTAAATGCCCTATATTTATTGTTTTATGAAATACTTTATTTTTATTTGTGTTTGTTTCGGTTTGACTTTAATACCCGTCTATTCTGGCTTAGCCTATGCGCCCTTAACGACACACTCAGGCTTAACAGAAAATATAGCTAATTTTTATAATTTTTCTGCTCCTAAGAAAATCACTGATACCCAGATGGAATGGCTTATACAGGGAAGCCAGAATGAAGATAATGGCTTAAGATGTTTGAATCATGCTTATGACCCTATTTATAACCGGGGTTGGCATCTTTCCCTTATTAATACTGATATTGGCTATACTTCCAAGGAATGGTCTCAATCAGAAAATGCCCAAATAGCTTTCGGGGCTATGGATTTTTCAGCCATCCGAGACACTTGGCAATCTCTTTGGCTCGGTCCTAATAATCTTGATAGTAATCAAACATGGAACAAAGCTATTTATGAATATCTGAGCGGACATGAAAAAGAAGCCTTCGTGGCCTTAGGGCATGTGTTGCATTTGATAGAAGATGCTACTGTGCCAGCTCACGTTAGAGCTAATTCTCATCCCGACATATTGGGAAAATATTCATGGAGTGACTATGAACAAAGAGCTAAAATATACGATAGGGCTATTCTTAAAAATTATGCCACTGCCTTAAAAAAACAAGGTTTAACTTCTTCAAAATTTGATAGCCTTAACAGTCTTTTCGATGACTTGGCGAGCAAGGTAAATCATTATTACTATAGCGATGATACTATCAGAAGCAGTGAATATAAGTATCCTCAGCCAGAATACGAGGGAGAACTGCCTGAAGGCTATTTTGTTATGGGGCAAGATTATAACGGAAAAACGATTCATTTAGCCTATAAACAATCAGGGGTGGGGTATAGAGTGAAATCTGGTTTAGATGTTTATACCCTTAACAATGACATTGTTTTCAAAGACTATTGGCAGAGTTTGTCTCCCTTAGCTGTTTCCTATGGCAGTAGCGCTATTGACTTGTTTTTTAAAGAAGTGCAAAAGGCCGCTCAAGAAAAAGACTATCTTGCCCAAAATAATCAAAGCGCTTTAACTAAATTAGCGGCTAATCTTTTGAATTTAACGGTAAACCTAAATAGTGGGCCAACAAATACCCCAGTTTCTACCTATCCGAGCAATAGCAGTGCCACTCCTGAAACTTCCCTAACTACATTGAAAGCTACTACTAGCACTACTAAGACTAAAATTACTGCCACTACTAAAACGGTTGTGTCGACTGCGACGACTAGACCCACTACTACCACTACTAAAAAGACCACTACGACTACGACTACAACTAAACCGACAACTACCACCACTACTAAATTAAAACTTGCTAGCTGTTCTTTTAGCTCAACGAATTTTAATGCTAGTCAAACGGTTATTTTAAACGAAATTGCTTGGATGGGAAGTGCGCACAGTGCGAATGATGAATGGATTGAATTAAAAAATTTAACCAACCAAAATGTTAATATTGGACAATGGCAGATAATTAGTAAAACTGGCAATATAAATATTATCTTGCCATCCAATACAATTATTCCAGCCCATGGGTTTTATTTGCTAGAGAGGACCGATGAGACTAGCGCGCCTTATACGTCTAGCGACTTTATCTATTCGGGGTCTTTAAATAATTCTAACGATGGTTTGAAATTATTTGCTAGCCAGTGTTCTTTAATGGACACAGTCTTAGCCGATTCTACTTGGCCGGCTGGAGATGTCAGTTCTAAGAGGTCGATGGAAAGAGGCAGTGATTTAACCTGGCATACTTACAGTTATGCTACTAGCCTTAACGATGTTTTCGGCACGCCCAAAGCGGAGAACAGCCCCTCCGGTTGGGTGCCACCTTCTAATACTAATAATGGAACCTCCAATAACCCCCCTGCCACAACTACTACTGCTTCTACCGCTACAACTATACCAACTCAAGAAACGACGACGACTACAGTTCCTGTTTGTTCTAGTAATATTTTGGAGAATAATCCACAAGTTATTTTCAATGAAATCGCTTGGATGGGGAGCGCGCACAGTGTGAATGATGAATGGATAGAATTGAAAAATATTAGTGATAATAGTGTAGATATTTCTTCCTGGCAAATACTAGATAAAACAGGGAACATTAAGATCATTATCCCGACAGGGACAACTCTGCCTGCTCATCAGTTATGGCTTTTAGAAAGAACTAATGATGATTCTGTGCCCGAAGTGGCAGCTGACCTAATTTATACAGGCGCCCTTAATAATGAAAACGAAATTTTAAGTTTTTATGACGCTGGTTGCAGATTAATGGACCAAGCTAAAGCGGACCCCAATTGGTTAGCGGGAAATAGGGAAAGCTTTAAAACTATGGAAAGAGGCAGTGATTTAACTTGGCATACTTACTGTGGCGAATCTGGGTACGGTTCTCCGAGAGAAGAAAACTCCCTTAATTGCTCTGCGCCTGTTAATACGACTACAACTACAACTACAATGCCGATTAATAATGAACCCGGTGACAATTTGTATCCTAGCCTCGAATGGAACTGGCATACTCCTACGGAGAAAAAAGCTTATTTAAAAGTTAAAAAGAGCGAATTACTAACCCCAGTAAATAATCAAGAAATTAAAGCAGTGGTCTTTTATCTAAATCAAGATCCTCCTAGCGGAGATAAATATGATTATGTCAGTTGGAGCCAGCCCAGTGAATGGGGCGTGCGGCAAGGAGATAATCAAAAAGCGTTGCTGCTCATTTATTCGGGGCCCTATAGCGTCACTAGTAGCAGTGTTTTACTTTTGGCTAAACCGGAAGCTAGTCAATCTAATCCTAATAATAGCCGCAACTATCAAGATTATTACCAAGAAAATATTTGGGTAGAAACCTATGGCTATATAGATGATTTTGGGAGTCATGGCTTTGGAGAGCAGCCCTTGACCAATCATGACTATATAACTGTTGCCACCTATGGTTTGGCAGACGAGGGAACGCATTTAAAACTGCTCAAAGCGGATAATTATCGCCATTACTTCAAGGATAGTTATTTTGAAGTTCCTAGCATGGATGCGCAATCTTTGTCTTTGAATTATGATTCTACTACTAGCGGCATAAGGATTAAATTTAAACCAGCCATGGACCATAATGTATCACCCCAATCTGTTCAATATGGAGTATTTTTAGATAGCCAAGAGGGAAGAGAAATGAGCAGTTATTGCAATTGGGGCCGATATTTCCAAATAAATGATAGCGAGACTGGCTTAAGATTAGACGCAGATGGATATTACAATATCTTTCTTAAAAATAGTGAATTTGATACAGGAGATAATCGCTTTAAAGATACTATTTTTTATGGCGCTATTGCGGCGACTGACGAATTAGGTTTTCAAGGCGTTAAACTCAGTTTGGGCAATATCACTGTGCCCAAGCTGATTCCAGACCAGCAGCCGCTCAGTGATTATATTCAAAATGTTCAGTTACATTTCCAAACCAATCCTCCAGAATCAGGTACCGGTCAACATTTATTTTTAGACTTTGACGTGGTGAAACAGCCTGAATATCCTTCCACCAATACTAATTTCTTCCTCACTTTTAAATGGCATAGTCTTAATAATAGTAGTATAGGCGGCCTACTATCTATTCCATGGGAGACTTTTTGTCCTCCAGGACAATATTGTGGCGGAGAAATCAGCTATGGCTCAAGGGGTATACCATTTGAAAATAAGCATTACAGTATTCTTTTAACTAATATTTCCAATAATTCTCAACCTGGTAGTTATAATTTTCAAAATAATGATGGCTTGACGCCGGACAATTTAAAATCTCTAGGAATTGCAGATTTGTCTCAAATAAAATTAGATATGAGTTATGAGGTAGCCAGCTCTTATGGTAATTGGTATTTTATTACCCCCAAGCTTAATTAACCTAATCTCTGTCTGGAGAATAACTATTGAGGCAGTGAGGCACTTATCTTAATAGACCCCTAAGAGCATGAAATTATTAAAAAATAGGCACAAGTTTCACTGCTAATGGCATATTAGTCTTGCTTCCAATCCTTGTCGAGTGTTACAATAACTGTCTATGAAATTGACACCGAGAATAAGCGAAGCGATAAACTACGCTAGTAAGTTACACTGTAAACAGTTCAGAAAAGGGAATCCAACTTTACCATACATCAGCCATCTTTTTGCTGTGGCGTGTATTGTTTCAGAATATACGGACGATGAAGATGTTATAATCGCCGGACTTTTACATGACTCACTAGAGGATGTAGAAGGCTATACTTATGAGCAATTGGAGAGTGATTTCGGCAGAAGAGTGGCTGATATAGTTAAAGATGTAAGCGAATGCAAAACAGCCAATGACAGCACGGACAAAAAATTAACTTGGGAGGAAAGAAAACAAAAGTATATAGAACACTTGCAAACTGCCGGCGCGGATTCGTTAATTGTTTGCGGAGCTGATAAAATTCACAATGCCGCTTCCTATATCTCTGATTATAAAGCTATTGGCCCCTCTATGTGGGAAAGGTTTAATGCTTCGCCAGAAAAGAAAATTGCCTTTTATTCTACTATCGCTGGCATATTAAAAACTCATCTGGATAATGATATGGGCGACAGAATTCAAGGGCAGTTAGATATTTTAAAAAGTCTATTGCCAGTAGAAGCCGAAATCAACGCCATCTAGAAATTTGGTAAGAACAGGCTCGGGTGCTATAATGTGGTCAAATTAAATTAACCTTATGAACATAAAAGTCTATTGTACGCCTAATTGCCCCTGGTGCGCTGCGGCCAAAGATTATCTTAGAAATCACGGTTTTGAGTTTGAAGAAATTGACGTATCTACAGACCCATTACTAGCCGAAGAGCTTATAAAAAAAAGCGGACAAATGGGGGTGCCTGTTATAGAAATAGATGATGAATTGATTATAGGTTTTAATAAAGAAAGACTAAACGAAGTGCTTAATATCAAGGAGGAAAAATAAAAATAAAGGGGCGGCTTAAAAGCCGTCTTTTTTGTTGCTATAATACATACATGATGAAGAAAGGAAACTGTGAGATAGTTGGTGTTCTTGTCAATATCAGAAGCCTCTACAATGTGGGTTCAATTTTTAGAACTTCGGATGCCTGCGGTATAAAAAAGCTTTATCTTGTAGGTTTTACTCCTACTCCAGAACATCCTAAATTGCACAAAACAGCCTTGGGGGCGGAAAATAAAATCGAGTGGGAAAAAACTCGCATGGCTTCTAATCTTATTAAAAAACTAAAAAAGGAAGGTTATAAAATAGTGGCTCTGGAAACTGGGGAAGAAAGTCTTGACCTTTATAGCTACCGTCCTAGTGCCAAAATAGCCTTAATTGTGGGGAACGAGATAAAAGGTATATCCAAAGCTACTCTTAAAGCCTGCGATGCCGTACTCAAAATTCCCATGGAGGGAATGAAAGAATCTCTCAATGTTGAAGTGGCCTTTGCTTTAGGAGCGTATCAGCTTAAATACGGTCACAGTAAAAAAATGATATAATAGCTATATAAGTTCTTAAAGTTTATAAAGTTCATAAAGCAAGAATTTGGAATAGGGAATCTGGAGAAAGGCTACATTCATTCTAAATTCCAATTTCTAAATTCCACATTCACATATGTCTCCAAAAATTATATTCATAATAGCCAAAAAATATTTCAAAGACGAAGAATACTTCGTGCCGAAGGAGATTTTAGAACGGGCCGGTTTTTTTGTGGAAACAGTTGCTCAAGAGAAGGGATTAGCTGAGGGGGTAGACGGGGGAGAAGCTTTAGTTGATGCCTCTTTAAGAAATGTGGATTTGGAATCAGCCGTAGCCGTAGTTTTAGCTGGCGGTGGGGGTGCCCAAGTTTATTTTGAAGACAAACTTGTGCATAATTTGCTTGCTGAAGCTAATAAACAAGGAAAAATTATAGGCGCTATCTGCATAGCCCCTACCATCTTGGCCAAAGCGGGCATTCTGAATGGCAAGAAAGCCACAGTTTGGTCTAGCCCTCTTGATAAAAAATTTGTTAAAATACTAGAGGAAAACGGATGTGTTTACTTGCCCCAACCCGTGGTTCAAGATGGAAATATTATTACCGCCAACGGACCAGAGGCTGCTGCAGATTTTGCCCAAGCGCTTGTGTCTAAACTTAAAAATAATTAAAAATAGAATAAATTTATCTTCATGAAAATAGCTATTAATGGATTCGGAAGAATCGGCAGAGCCTTTTTAAGGCAGTCTTTAAACTATCCGCAAATAGAGATAGTGGCTATTAATGATTTAAGCGATGTTAGCAACTTGGCTTATCTGCTAAAACATGATTCTGTGTACAAAGAATTTAATGCCGAAGTAACAGTGCAAAGTCGGAATAATAATAATTATTTAGTAGTAAACGATCAAAGCATTCTCATAATACAAGAAAAAGACCCTATTAAGTTGCCCTGGAAGGATTTGGGTATAGATGTAGTAGTAGAGGCTACCGGTATTTTTGAAAGTTATGATAAGGCTTCTGCCCATATTAAGGCCGGCGCTAAGAGAGTAGTTATCACTGCTCCTGTTAAAAAAGATGATATTAAAGCCAAAACTGTCCTTTTAGGTATTAATGAGAGCGATTTAGCCTTGTCAGATATTACTTCTAACGGTTCCTGTACAACTAATGCCCTAGCTCCTTTAGCGCAAATATTGAGTGACGAATTGGGGGTGCAGAAAGGAATGCTCAACACCGTCCATGCCTATACGGCTACTCAAAAAATAGTGGATGGCATCGATTCCAAAGACTGGCGTCGCGGACGGGCGGGGGCAAATAATATTGTGCCCTCCACAACTGGAGCCGCTATCTCTGTTGCTCAAGTAGTAAAAAATTTAGAAAATAAATTTGATGGCTTATCTGTTAGGGTGCCGGTTATTTCTGGTTCTCTTATAGACTTTACTTTTTTGGCTTCGCGCCGAACAACGGCAGAAGAAGTCAACAATATTTTATTGGCAGCTAGCCAATCGAGTCGTTGGCAGGGGATTGTGGAGATAACTAAGGACCCCTTGGTTTCCAGCGATATTCTCGGCAATATCTGTCCCTGTTTGGTGGACCCCAGTTTGACCAAGGTGGTTGACGGCGATTTAGTTAAAGTCATGGCCTGGTATGATAATGAATGGGGCTATACTTGGACACTTTTGGAACACGTGGTTAAATTACAACCTTATTTATAAAATTATGTTATTTATCGGCGCTGACCATAGAGGTTTCTCTTTAAAAGAAGGATTGAAAAAATATTTGCTTGAGCAAAAAATTCCTTTTACAGATTTGGGTAATTCTAAACTTGAAGAAAATGATGATTATCCGCCTATAGCAGCCTCAGTGGCGCAACAGGTAGGGGCATCTAAAAAAAATTACGGGTTGCTTATTTGTGGAAATGGAGTGGGCGTCTCCATCGTAGCCAATAAATTCAAAAATGTCAGAGCCGGACTCGTTTGGACTGCAGCTGTTGCCAAAACAGCTAAAGCAGATGATGATATCAATATTATTTGTTTGCCAGCAGATTACATCACTTTAAAGGATGCCCAAAAAGTAGTAATTGCTTGGCTTAGAACCTCTTTTAAGAATGAGACAAAATATAAACGTCGTTTAAGTCAGATAGCGCAAATAGAAAAAATTTAAACTAATTTTATGGACAAAATAATACCAGTTATTAATGTCAAAACTAGTAAAGATTTTTTTGCTACCTTAGGAAGGCTCGGTAATTACACGGGTTGGGTTCAAATAGATGTGGCCGATGGCAAGTTTACTAATTGGAAGAATTTTTCTGATCCGTCTAAAATTAATGACAAACAAATGCCGAGTAAAAATTCGGCTCGTTACTTGTTTGAATTGCACTTAATGGTGCGCGATTCGAGCGAAGTCATTGCTAAATGGCTTCATGTTAAACCGAAGCGCATCATTGTTCCCGTTGAAGTAAAAAATAATTTAGAAAGTTTAACCCTTTGGGCGAAAGAGACAAAAGGAGAAGTGGGCCTATCTGTTAACCCAGATACTTTAAATAGCACCGTATTGGAGCAATTAAAACTTTATGGTAATGATATTAATGTGTTGCTTCTTTTGGGGGTTAAACCCGGCCCTAGCGGTCAAGAATTTGACCCTACCATTCTAGAAAGAGTGCGTTATTTTCACAAGTTATATCCTAAAATCAAAATCGAGGTAGACGGCGGGGTGAACGAAGAAAATATTAAATCTATTTTTCAGGCTGGCGCCAGCATAGTGGCAGTGGGTTCAGCTATATTTGAAAGACAAGAAAAGCCGCTCGCGCGTATCAAAATGCTTGAAGAATTAATAGCTTAACTGTTATGTCTTTACCTTCCAAAGAGCAAATTAAGGCGCTCAAAACCTTGTGCACAAAAATTAGAATTGAAATTATTCAAATGCTTCTCGCTGCCGGTTCCGGGCATACCGCTGGTCCTTTGGGAAGCGTGGAGGAGTTTGTCGGTCTCTATTTTGGCGGTAGTGTTAAATACGATACCAGTAATCCTTTAGCGGATAACAGAGATATCGTAGTAGTTTCTTGCGGCCATTATGCGCCGGCCTATTATGCGGTTTTGGCTTACGCCGGGTTTTTCCCTGTAGACAAGCTTAAAGAATTGCGTAGTTTTGGCTCTCCTCTGCAGGGTCATCCGCACAGGGGTGAATTACCCGGTGTAGAAACTACCTCGGGCCCATTAGGGGAAGGACTCTCACAGGCCGTAGGAATGGCGCTGGCTCTTAAGATGAATCATAAAAAGAATCATGTTTTCTGTCTCATGTCAGATGGGGAACAGGATGAAGGTAATACTTGGGAGGCGGTCCTTTTGGCGAACAAGTATCACTTGGACAATTTAGTCGTTATTATTGATAGAAATAATATGCAAATAAGCGGAACGACAGAAAAAGTCTTGCCCTTGGAGAAGCTTGCTGACAAATATATTTCTTTCGGTTGGGAAACGATGGAAATAGATGGTAATGATTTAAAAAGCGTAATTTATGCCTTGCATAAAGCTAAAAATTTTAAAGTTGGACCAGTGGCAATTATTGCCAAAACTATTCCTGGTTATGGCGTAAAATTTATGGAGAATAAGCCGCAATGGCATGGGAAAGCTCCCAATGCTCGTGAAGCCGAAAAGGCTATAAAATTATTAAGCGAATAGTTATGCTTAAAAACGGAATTAAGGAAACGATTTTTCTAGAGAAGGCCAAAAGAGAGACCACTCGGGTGGGTTTCGGAGAAGGGCTCCTTTTGGCAGGAGAAAAAAATAGGCAAGTAGTAGCTTTATCTGCAGATTTATGCGAATCTACTCAGGTAGAAAAATTTAAAATTCGCTTTCCCGAAAGCTATGTTGAAGTAGGAGTAGCAGAACAAAATTTAGTTGGGGTTGCTGCTGGCCTAGCGCATCTGGGTAAAATTCCTTTTGCTGCTTCATATGCTGTATTTTCTCCCGGCAGAACTTGGGAGCAAATCAGAACCACTATTTGTTACAACAATCAAAATGTCAAAATCGTGGGTTCACATAGCGGGTTGACTGTGGGACCGGATGGCGCTACTCACCAAGCGCTGGAAGATATTGCCCTTATGAGAGTGTTGCCCAATATGACAGTGCTCTCGCCTTGCGACTATCTGGAAGCTCGCCGGTTAACTTTATTAGCGGCTGAATGGCAAGGTCCGACCTATATTCGTTTGGATAGAGATAAAACGCCTTTAATTACTACTCTAGATACTCATTGCAAAATTGGTCAAGCGGAAACTTTTTGGGCGCCAGAAAATAATCAAAAAGCAACAGTAGCTATTTTAGCAACCGGCCCCATCATCTACAAAGCTTTGATAGCAGCGAAGGAGCTATTGAAAGGAAGGATAGAAGTTGAAGTGATTAATTTTTCTACTGTTAAACCCTTAGATGAAACTACCCTAATAAGAATAGGAAAAAATATTGGCAAAGTGGTGACGGTAGAGAATCATCAAAAGGCTGGCGGCTTCGGTTCAGCCGTGAGCGAGTTTTACAGTCAATATCTGCCTATTCCCATGGAAATTTTGGGTATTAATGACCAATTTGGTCAATCGGGCACAGCTGAAGAGCTATTGGAATATTATGGGCTGGGCGCTAAAGACATTATTGCGGCCGTAAAAAGAATTCTTAATCGTTAATTTTGATTATGTTGGATATTTTAACCATCGGGACCATCACTCAAGATATATTCTTGTGTAATCTTGACCGCGCTCATACGCAGAAAATAAAAAAAAGACCTTATCTTTGCCTTCCCTTAGGAGCTAAATTAGGCGTGGGGAAAATTGTGTCTACTTATGGCGGGAGCGCTTTAAATACAGCCATTAGTTTTAAAAAACAAGGCTTGAGTGTTGGTGTTATAGGCCTAAATTGCAACGGCGAAGATAATATCAAAATTCCCAATATTTTAAGACAAAATAGAATCTCTAATTTTCTCTGGCAGTTAGATTCTTTAAGCCATTTGCCCTTGTCAATCATTTTGGTAAATGAAGACGGTGAGCGTACCATACTTAACCATAAAGAAGAAGCTTATAAATGGCCCAAGGACGTTTTTTTAAAAATGCCCGAGAGTCGAGTGGTAGTAGTAGGCTCCTTAAATGGCCAGAAAGAAATTTGGCAGGCGTTATTGAAAGAGAAGAGGAATAAGAAATTTATTTTAGCGGCTAATCCTGGCAGGGGAGATTTGGATATTTTTAAAAGCCATCCCAATCTTTTGAATGGGATAGATGTTTTTATGTTAAATAGGGAAGAGGGCGCTTATTTGACTGGTGAAAAATATGCGCATTGGCAAAAAATTTTTAAAACTTTGGATAAGTTAGTACAAGGCATAGTAGTAATGACTGATGGCGAAAGAGGAGCCATGGCGTCTGATGGCCAAACCATTTGGAGCGCAGCAGCCATCCATCCAGAAACTTTAGTAGAAAAAACTGGGGCAGGCGACTCTTTTCTGAGCGGTTTCGTTTATGGGTTATATAATTTCCCAAATTTATCTTATTGGGATAAATCGGCTGCCGGCATAGAGAGAGCCTTGCGCTTGGGGACAGTTAATGCTTATAATGTAGTAAGGTTCGTGGGCGCTTCTACAGGCTTATTTTCCTTTAAAAATTTACCTACAGAAATTATAAAAACCGTTCATATTAAAATGGTCGACAAAATTTAATTTTTAATTTATTTTTTATGAAAACATTTTTTGAAAATTTCAATCAATTGATTTCTCGGGCGTGGGAACGTATTAAACCTCGCTTTAAAAATATCGCATACCTATTATTATTAGAAATGGGCATTGGTTTAGTTGCTGCTCTATTAGTGGGCGCGATTTTTGTTTTTAATTCTGGCATCTCTTTTGTAAGTTTCATGGCTCAAGGCCATTATAATCCCGAGATGTTAACCTCAATGCTTTCTACTCCCAGGATGGGTATAGCCGTGGTTTTGGCGGTGGTAATTGGGTTAGCAGCTATGATGTTATATAGTTTTGTTTCTTTGGCATTTTTAATAGCTATAAAAGAGGATGCTGCTGTAACCCTTAAGGAAATATTAAATTTAAGTAAGAAAAAATATTGGGCATATTTTGGCACTCTTTTTCTTTCAGGTGTTCTTATTGCTTTGGCATCCCTGGCGTTTGTCATTCCTGGAATTATTTTGGCTATTCTTTATTTCGCCGTGCCCTTCATAGTGATAGAAACTAGTTCAATTAACACAACGGCTCTAAAAGCCAGTCAAAATCTAGTTAAAAATCATGCCTGGATGGTAACAGACAATTTATTTGTTTGGATGCTTTTGGTTGGGCTTGCTTCTATTCTTTTAAAATGGCTTGGTCCTGTAGGGCAGCTATTACAAATGCTTGTCCCAATATTTAACCTCGCCTTTAATTATGAGCTCTATCTTTCCCTTAAAGCCGTCTCCCAAACCGAAACGCCCCCAACCTCGACACAGCCAGAAAATCCAGCCACTCCTTTAGAATCATCAAATTCGGCCGAGGCCTAAAAACATTCTAAAATCACCCCCCAAAAAGGGTGATTTTTTGATTTGTCTTTAAAATCTATTTGCCTTATACTGAGGGAAGCTATTTAGTCCGTAAGGTAGAAAGTTTATAAAACAAGGGGAGGATAATGATTTTCAAGCATTTAGTTATTTAGATTTCAATTAAAATTTAGTTTTTAAAATTTATGACAAGCAAATACATTCTATTCTTGAAAGACATTACTACTAAGGATGTCTCCCTCGTGGGTGGCAAAACTGCCTCGTTGGGGGAAATGTATAGCCATTTAAAACAAGAAGGAGTACCTGTGCCCAATGGATTTGCCATTACCGCCCAAGCTTATAGATATTTTTTAGCCTATAACCATTTAGAAACTCCGGTCAGTGAAATTTTAAAGACCATTAATCCTAGAAAAGTAGCTGATTTAGAGAAAAAATCTAAGCAAATCAGGGGTTTAATTTTTGGAGGCGCAATGCCGGATGATTTGGCCAGGGATATTTCCAAAGCCTATGGAGAACTAAGCGCGCTTTATAAAACCACCAACCTAGATGTTGCTGTTCGTTCTTCGGCTACGGCGGAGGACTTGCCCAATGCCAGTTTCGCTGGCCAACAGGAGAGCTATCTCAATGTAAAAGGCGAAAAAGATTTGCTTATAGCGGTAAAAAATTGCTTTGCCTCGCTCTACACTAGCAGAGCTATATCTTATAGGGCTGATAAAGGTTTTACTTCAATGGAGGTTTATCTTTCGGCCGTAGTGCAGAAAATGGTTCGCTCCGACAAGGGTGGGGCTGGTATTATGTTCACTTTGGACACAGAAACAGGCTTTAAGGATATTGTGGTTTTGAGCGCTGTCTGGGGATTAGGAGAGACGGCTGTGCAGGGGCAAGTTGTCGGTGATGAATACGAAATTTTTAAACCCACTTTTTTAACTAATTACCCTGCTATTATTAGCCGCACTTTAGGCAGTAAAAATAAAAAATTAATTTATAATCCTAAAAAATTGGGAGCGGTTATAAGGATTTCTACCTCTAAGGAAGAACAAATGCGTTTTGTTTTGAAAGATGAAGAGGTTTTAAAATTAACAGAATGGGCGCTAAAAATCGAGAAGCATTACTCTCAATTAAAAGGGGCATGGCAACCAATGGATATAGAATGGGCTAAAGACGGATTAACCGGCGAACTTTATATAGTGCAGGCGCGCCCTGAAACAGTTCAATCCCAGAAAGATTATTCTGTGGTCAAGGACTATGTCATGACTACCCCAGGAGAATTAATTGTCAAAGGCGCCGCTGTTGGTTCTGCTATTGCTGAAGGCGCGGCTAAAATAATTTTGTCTCCGAAGCAAATAGGGCAGTTTAAACCAGGTGAAGTTCTGGTTACTACAATGACGGACCCGGATTGGGAACCCATCATGAAAATCGCTAAAGCTATAGTGACTGATGAAGGTGGTCGGACTAGTCATGCGGCTATTGTTTCTCGCGAATTAGGTATTCCTTGCATTGTCGGCACGGGAAATGGCAGTAAAAAAATTAAAAAAGGACAGAAAATAACAGTTGATTGTTCTAGCGGCGGAGAGGGATTTATTTGGAAAGGGAAAACAGTTTGGTCTGTAAAGGAGTATCATTTGACACAAAGAACAAAGTTGCCAGTTAAGCTTACCCTTAATATGGGTAATCCAGATGAAGCTTTTGAATATTCTTTTCTGCCCAATGACGGAGTGGGACTGGCCAGGGAAGAATTTATTATTTCTTCTCGTATTAAAATTCATCCGCTAGCCTTGCTCAATTACCAAGATATAAAAAATATTGGCCTGAAAAAACAAATTGCTCAATTAACAGTAGGTTATAACAATAAAGCTGATTTTTATGTGGATAAGTTGGCTGAAGGGATTGCTAAAATTGGGGCTGCTTTTTATCCCAAAACAGTTATTTTAAGATTTTCTGATTTCAAAACTAACGAGTATGCAAGTCTCTTGGGGGGAGACCTCTTCGAACCCAAAGAAGAAAATCCTATGCTAGGTTGGAGGGGTGCTTCTCGTTATTATGACCCAAAGTTTCAACCCGCCTTCGAGCTTGAGCTTATGGCGTTAAAAAAAGCGCGTGAACAATTTGGTCTGAAAAATGTGTATGCCATGATTCCTTTTTGCCGTACCCTTGAAGAAGCTCGGAAAGTTGTTGCTATTATGAAGAAGCATGATTTGCAACCAAATCAAAAAGACTTCAAAGTTTATATGATGGCAGAGATTCCCGCAAATGTTATCCTTGCCCAACAGTTTCTGCGTATTTTTGATGGCTTTAGTATTGGGTCCAATGACCTTACTCAGCTTGTCTTGGGTTTAGACAGAGATAATCGTGCATTGGCCAAGATAGGAGATGAACGTAATGAGGCGGTAGTAACCATGATTAAGACCCTCATTAAAACAGCCAAGAGTATGAGGAAATATATTGGCATTTGTGGCCAAGCGCCTTCAGATTACCCTGAATTTGCTAAAATTCTTATGGATTTAAAAATAGATAATTTATCGCTGAACCCAGACAGTATAGTGAAAACAGCATTAGCCCTGACCGCCAAAAAAATAGAGTTATGAAACTTAATTCACTTTTTGCTGCTAGCATTAGAGACTCTCGCGGTGATAATACCCTGCAGATAACTTTGGCTACAGCTAAAAATAAGGCGACAGACAGTGTTCCTAGCGGAAAAAGCAAAGGCTCTTTGGAAGCGGTTACTAAAGATGTACCAGCTGCTCTTGAAATAATTAAAAGTTTGGAAGAAAAATTACTGAAAAAAGAATTTGTCGATCCCTTTGAATTTGATGAATACTTACTCTCCTTAGATGGTACAGGCAATAAAAACAATCTAGGTAGTAATACTCTATTGGCTTTAAGCCTAGCCTTTTGGCGGCTATTTGCTTTAGAAGAAAATCTACCTCTTTATCAGGCTATTGCTATTTTAAGCGGGCGAGAGAATAACCACCTGCATTTGCCTTATTTAATGTTTAACCTCATCAATGGAGGAGAACATGTCGGCAAGGCTATAACTAGCGCGCACCTGCCTTTTCAAGAGTATTTTATTATTCCTAGCACGGAATCGGCAGTAGTTAGCTTAGAACAGTGCCATAATGTTCTAACGAAGTTGCAAGATTACCTAACCAACAAATACCCAGCCATTATTCATGGCGATGAAGGCGGGTTTGTTGTTCCTGAGGATGACCCAGAAAAGGGTTTAGAAATTCTTATGGACATTAAAGAGAACGTACAAGAAAGAGTACTCCTTAATCTTGGACTAGATATGGCTGCTAATAGTTTTTACAATCAAGACAAAAATACTTATGAGCTGTTGGGCAATCGTCTTACTGCGTCGGAGCTAACCGATTACTACACCCAAATATTTCATCGCTATGAATTATTGTCCGCAGAAGACCCTTATGCAGAGAATGATTATAGTGGTTTTAGAAATTTGAATGCTCTCTGGGGAGATAAATTATGGTTAATAGGGGATGACCTCACCACTACTAATCCTGATAGGCTGGCTACCGCCATAGAAGAAAAAGCCCTCAATGGCTTGATTCTTAAACCCAATCAAATTGGCACAATCTCTGAAACTATAGAGGTAGCCATGATGGCTCAAAAAAATGGGTTTAAAACAGTAGTCAGCCACCGAAGCGGTGAGACTAACGATGATTTTATTGCTGACCTTGCTGTTGGGATTGGAGCTGACGCCTTCAAGTCTGGCGCGCCTATTCAACAAGAAAGAATGTTGAAATACAACCGTTTGGCAGAGATAGAGAAAGAGATTAACTCTTAAAAGTCAGTTTTTTGTTATAATGTATTAGTTTTATTTTTTTTGTATGGTTTTATGATTAGTTACAGAAATCAAAAACAAATTGTTATCGGACTAACTACGGTCTTAATTATTTTGGCTTTAGTTCTCATAGGAAGAAATATTTTTAAACCCAAGCCTACTTGTTTTGATAATAAACAAAATCAAAATGAAGATGCCATAGACTGCGGCGGACCATGTTTAGCCTGTGATTTGAGAGATTTAAAACCATTGGTAATCGAAAATACGTATATTTTGGATTATAAACTTAAAGGCCATGATTTAGTGGCGAAAATTTTTAATCCTAATACTAAATATGGATTAACTGGTATTCAAGGTCATTTTACTTTAACCAATAGAAATGGAGAGGCGCTAAGAATAGATTTGGATGAGCCTTTTTATATCCTGCCAGGTGAAGAGAAAATAATAGCTAAAACTAAGGCCTTAGCCGATAATAATACTTTTGAGCCAGTTTCAGTTCGCTTTGATGTGGATTCCAATATTTCTTTTTCAGACTGGAAAAAGGTTCCCGCGGCGGTCAGCAATACTGGCGATGTCTTGGAACTAGTCGGCTTGAAAATGAAATACGATAATGCCAAGAAAGCCAGTCCAGTTAGCATTACCACAGATTTGGTTAATCGTTCCACTCTAAACTATAAAAGGGCCTTTGTGGATGTGATGCTTTGTGATAAAAAAACCGGACAGCCATTAAGCTTTAATCAGATTTATTTAGACAATGTTACCACTGAAGATATGCGTGGCGTACCGACCATGGTTTGGCGAGAGTCCTTGCCTTTAGGCGCTACGGTATGCTACCGTAAGGCCCATACCGATGTTTTTTCGGTAGATAATCGTTATTAATTTCTATGCGCACTTCTCTTAAATGGATACTGGGGGCAGTAGCAATTTTAGCTTTTTTAGGGATTTTAATTATCGCCTCTCTTTCCAGTTCGGAAACTAATCGCTGGCAATTGCTGAAGAAACAGCTTATTTCTTTAGGAATTGCTTGCGCAGTTTACGGTCTATTTCGGTTAATAGATTATAGATTATTCAGAAACTCTTCTTCTTTTCTCTTGGTTTTTTATTTTGCCTCAGTGCTCATGATGACGATAGTGCTGTTTGCGGGTATTAGAGTTAACGGCATTTCTGGTTGGTTGAACTTAGGTTTTTTTAATTTTCAGCCAGTTGAACTGGCCAAACTAGCAGTGATTTTAATTTTAGCCAAATACTTCAGCAATCGTAATATTGAAATTTGGCAATTTAAGCATATTCTGATTTCTGGTCTTTATGCTGCTATTCCTATGGGCTTGGCTATTTTACAACCAGATTTAGGCGGAGCAGCTGTTATTTTTGGTATTTGGTTTGGCATGCTTCTTTTAGCCGGATTACGTTTCAAACAATTCCTGTTGTTAGTAGTGGTTTTTGCTCTTATTGGCGGATTAGCGTGGTCCTACGGTCTCAAGCCTTATCAAAAAACACGTTTACTTTCTTTTTTTGTTAACGATAAAGATTGGCAAGGGAGTCAATATAATGCCAGACAAGCTATTATTGCTTTGGGTTCAGGCGGTTTTCTGGGAAAAGGTCTAGGCTGGGGGACGCAAACTCAATTGCGTTTTTTACCTGCGGCGCAAACGGATTTTATCTTTTCTGCCCTAGGAGAAGAATTGGGATTTGTGGGAGTAAGTTTGGTGCTTTTAGCCTTTGGCATTATTTTTTATAACCTTACCCAGATTAGTTTAAATTTGCCAGAAAATTTTACCAAATTAGTGGTTACCGGAATTACGGTTAATTTATGTTTGAACTTTGTAGTGAATTTGGGTATGAATTTAGGCGTTATGCCTATCGTAGGCTTACCCTTGCCCTTTGTCAGCTTTGGCGGTTCTCACCTTCTTTTAGAATTCGTGGCCCTAGGGATTGTTAGTAATATTGTTATTCAGAATAGTTAAGAAAAAATGTTTTTCTCTCGCAGAAAATTAAATAATATTTTGGGGGTTATTCTCCTAAGTTCCCTTCTTTTGATTTGGGGCCTTAGTAATTATGAGATTACTCTTCCAGAACAAGGCATAACCATAGATATTAAAGAGGGGGATAGTGTGAATACTATTGCTTCTAATTTAGCTCAAGCGGGTGTCATCAAGTTTCCTGAAATTTTTAAAGTTTGGTTAGCTTGGCATGGAGACTTAAGAAATCTTAAGGCTGGAAATTATAATTTTCAGGGTAGTGTCTCTATTAATAACGTTGCGAAAAAAATTGCTAGCGGACAAACTAATCCTGCCTTTAAAGTGACGATTCCTGAAGGGTTTAGTATTTTTGATGTAAAAACGCTGCTGCTAGAAAAAAAACTCATTACTTCTGAAGATAAGTTTGATTTAAGTTTGCTGCCTCAAAGCGAGAAAGCCAATTATCCTTTTCTGACGAGCTGGGGGACAGATAACCCCGACGGTCTGCTTTATCCAGATACATATTTTTTAGACCCTCATATGACCAGCAAAGAGATTCTTATTACTATGTTAGATAATTTTAGCAAAAAAGTTTATCAGCCCTTACAAACAAAAATAGAGGCTTCGCATTTCTCGTTTAAGGATAACATAATTTTGGCTTCTTTATTGGAAAAAGAAGTTATTTCCCCTCAAGATAGAAGTTTGGTGGCGGGAATCTTAATAAAGCGTCTTGCTATTGGCATGCCGCTTCAAGTGGATGCTACCATCTGTTATATTAAAAAAAGCAACGGAGCCGCAAGCTGTAACCTTACCGATAATGACTTTCAGAGTCATTCTCTTTATAATACTTATAAATATCCTGGATTGCCGCCCACGCCCATTTGTAATCCGAGCTTTGAAGCTATTCAAGCGGCGCTAGCCCCTAAATCATCTAATTATTTATACTATTTAAGTTCTCAGGCAGATTCACATACTATTTTTGCTAAGACCTATGAGGAGCACTTATTAAACAAAGCTAAATATCTCAAATAACTTATGCCATTTAATTTATCGTTTGATTATAAGGGTAAACGCCAGTCTCTTTCCGTACCTGAAGCCGACCTTATCCTCAACAATCTTGACAAATACTTGAAAGTGAGTAATATAAAGCTATCACAGACTATTAATTGGAAATTAAAGGTAGTGGACGATACTAGCTTAGTTTCTAAAAGAGTAGCCCAAACGATATTTAAAACCATTGTCTTCTGGCAAAAGAATAGCCAGTAAGGCAAGTAGACGCTCATATCGTTAGTTACAACCATAAAACTTTCTTATAAGTGGCGCGTCACCTTTATAACTTTCATGGGAACAGGTTATAAGCCCTCTGTTTTGTTTTAGGGCCCTTTTTTTGTGCCTCTTTTTCATTTGACAGAATTGCTATTTGTTTATGGAATAGGGGACCCCTAAGGTATTTTTTATTAGCCTTTATATAATTTTAGGAATAAATTCATTTTTATGCAGCAGCTTCTTAAAACAAAAGTTTTTGGTTCTCACAACAAAGCCTTAATGGAAATTCCCAATTTGGTGCAATTCCAGAAAGACTCTTATGATTATTTCATAAAAGAGGGCATCAAAAATCTTTTAAGAGAAGTCTCTCCTATTAGGGACTACACGACCAAGGACATGAGCCTAGAATTTTTGGATTATACTATTGGAGAGCCGAAAGCTACAGAGGACAAATGCAAATTAAAGAACCTGAACTATGAAGCGCCCCTAAATATTAACTTAAGATTAAATAATTATAAGACCAAGGGGCAAAACGAACAAAGTGTCTATTTCGGCGATATTCCTTTAATGACCGATAAGGGCACTTTCATAGTAAACGGTGTAGAAAGAGTTATAGTCTCTCAACTTATTCGCTCCCCTGGAGTTTTCTTTACTATGGAATACTCACAGGGTCGCAAACTATTCGGAGCCAAACTTTTACCTGCCCATGGCTCTTGGCTGGAATTCGAAACGGATGGCAATGATGTCATTAATGTTAGAATTGATAAAAAGCGCAAAATGCCGGCGACTATTTTGCTTCGTGTTTTTGGAATTGAAACCGATGAGGAAATCAAGCAGTTATTTGCCGGTATAGAAAAAGATAACGAAATCCAATACATCGAGAATACTTTGATTAAGGACCCAACGCACAGCAGAGATGAAGCGCTTTTAGAAATGTATCGCCACCTGAAACCAAGCGATTTGGCTATTTTAGATAACGCCAAAAACTTTGTTGATGGAGTCTTCCTTCGTCGCGACCGTTATAATTTAGCTCGTGTTGGTCGCTTTAAAATTAATCAGCGTTTGGGCATTGATTCTGACCCTGAAGATTATAATAATTATCTCTTAACCAAAGAAGATATTATTGCTACTCTCCGAGAAATTATAAAACTTAATAATGACCCTGAGGCTGAACCAGACGATATTGATAATCTAAGCAATCGCCGCGTGAGAGCCACTGGCGAATTGTTGGAAGAAAGAGTACGTATCGGACTTATGCGCTTGAAGAGGGGGGTACAAGACAGGATGTCTACATATGACCCCAAGAGTTTAACTCCAGCGCAATTGATTAGTCCTCGTTATTTGAGTTCTGCCCTCAAAGACTTTTTGAATACTTCAGAGCTCTCGCAATTTATGGCACAAACCAATCCTTTGGATGAGCTAGAGTGCAAAAGGCGTTTAACCGCTTCCGGTCCAGGTGGTCTCACTAAGGAGAGAGCTACTATTGAAGTTAGAGATGTTCACCCTAGCCACTATGGTAGAATTTGTCCTATTCAAACACCCGAAGGTCAAAGCAGCGGTTTGGTGGTTTATTTGGCTCTCTATAGTCGTCTTAATAAATATGGCTTTATAGAAACTCCTTACGCCAAGGTCACTGGAAAGAAAGTGACTAATGAAATTGTGTGGATGGATGCCTTTACTGAAGCTAAATATAAGATTGCTCAAGGTGGTGTCAAATTGGATGAAGCTGGAAAAATAGCTGAAAATTTTGTGGAAGCCCGTTTTCAAGCAGAGCCTGGTTTATATAAGTCCGAAGATATTGAATATGTTGATGTTTCTCCTCAGCAAATTCTTTCTTTGGCTGCTAACCTAATTCCCTTCTTGGAGCACGATGATGCTCGGCGCGCCCTTATGGCTGCGCATATGCAAGAGCAAGCCCTGCCTTGTATCAGACCGGAAGCTCCCTTGGTAATGACGGGATTTGAGAGTGTGGGCGCTCGTGATTCTGGGCAACTTCTAACGGCTGGCCATGATGGTGAGATAACCGAAGTAGACAGTCAGCATATAGCTATTAAAGATATCAAAGGGGAAGTTCATAATTATCCTTTAAAGAATTTTGTTTTAACTAATAAATCTACTTGTTTGATGCAGAAGCCTAGAGCGGAAAAAGGCGCTAAGGTGAAAAAAGGCGATCTTCTTGCTGATGGCGCAGCTATGGAGAAGGGGAATTTGGCTATTGGACAAAATTTAACTGTTGCCTTTATGCCCTGGAGGGGATACAACTATGAAGATGCTATTATTTTATCAGAAAAAGTTTTAGCCGATGATCGTTTTACTTCTATTAAACTGCAAGAATTTGTAGTGGATGTTAGAGATACTAAAAATGGACCGGAAATGACGACACCGGATATCCCTAATGTTTCTGAAGACAAATTAAAAAATCTAGATGAAGAGGGTATTGTACGTATCGGTGCCGAAGTAGAAGATAACGATATTTTGGTAGGAAAAATATCTCATAAGGGCGAAACCGATTTAACTCCAGAGGAAAGGCTGTTAAAAGCTATCTTTGGCGAAGAAGCTAGTGATGTGAAAGATACCTCTTTGGTTCTAAAACATGGCAGTCGCGGTCGTGTAACTAATATTAGAATTTTGTCTCGTGATGAAGGTGACAAACTAGATGTCGGCACTCTTAAGCAAATAAAGGTAGAGGTAGCAGAACTACGTAAAGTAAGAGTGGGGGATAAACTTTCTGGCAGACATGGCAATAAGGGTGTTATTTCTATAGTTTTGCCTGTAGAAGATATGCCTTATTTAGAAGACGGTACCCCTGTTGATATTATTTTGAATTCTTTAGGCGTTCCCTCCAGAATGAATATTGGTCAAATTTTAGAGACTCATTTAGGTTGGGCTGCGGATAAATTGAACTATCATGCGGTGACGCCTCCTTTTGATGGAGCAACTGAAACAGAAATCAAAGAAGAATTAAATAAAGCTAAGTTACCAGAATCTGGTCAGGTTACTTTATATGACGGTTATACGGGGGAGCCTTTTAAACAAAAAATTACTGTAGGCAAGGTTTATATGCTGAAGCTAGACCACATGGTAGCCGATAAGATTCATATGCGTTCCATTGGTCCCTATAGTTTGATTACACAGCAACCCTTAGGCGGTCGTGCCCACATGGGTGGACAAAGATTCGGAGAAATGGAGGTCTGGGCTTTGGAAGGTTACGGCGCTGCCTATACCTTGCAAGAAATGCTTACCATCAAATCAGATGATGTTATCGGTCGCGCCGCTGCTTATGAATCTATTATCAAGGGCGAGGCCATTAAACCTCCCCATATACCCGCCGCTTTCAATGTTATTACCGCCGAGTTAAAAGCTCTTTCCCTCACTATTGACACCATTAATAATGTCTCAGGAATAGCAGAGAGTGGTAGTGTGCCAGAAGCTTAAACTTTATTCAAAACGTTTTAAATTTTTGTCATGGACTTAGAATTTAATAATTACAATACTAGTACCAGCAACTATAATTTCAATGCGTTGCGATTGCGTTTAGCTTCTCCAGAAGAAATTAAAAGTTGGTCTCACGGTGAAGTTATCAAACCAGATACAATTAATTACCGCACCCAAAAACCAGAAAAAGACGGTTTATTTTCTGAAAGAATTTTTGGTCCTGTTAAGGATTATGAATGCGCTTGCGGAAAATATAAGAGAATGCGTTATAAGGGGATTGTTTGTGATAAATGCGGAGTAGAAGTCACAAAATCTATAGTGCGTCGTGAGCGTATGGGACATATTGGTTTAGCCGTGCCCGTAGCTCATATTTGGTTCCTTAGAAACCTACCCTCTCGCATAGGGTTAGTTTTAGATATTCCTTTGCCCCAAATTGAAAAAGTAGTTTATTATACAGCCTATATTATTACTAAAGTTGATGAAGAGGCTAAGAAACAAGTGCTCATCGATATTGATAAAGAATATAAGAGTAAATTAAAGGCGGTTGACAGTGATCAAAAGCAATCTCTACTTGATGCTTATAATGCTGCCAAAACCGAAGCTAAAAGCATTGAACGCAAGGCAGTGCTTTCCGAGGCTCAGTATTACAATTTATCTAAAAAATACGGACAGATATTTGAAGCTTCAACTGGTAGTACCCCTATTTTTAATTTGCTCAAAGATATTGACCTAGAAGCTGTAGCCAAAGACTTAAGGGCGCGTCTTGCCAAAGCGGTGGGAGAAAGCGCTTTAAAAATTAATCGCCGCTTGAAACTGATTGAGCAATTTATTGCTTCCAAGGCTCGTCCAGAATGGATGTTTCTCACTAATTTGCCCGTACTTCCTCCTGATTTGCGCCCCATGGTTCAGCTGGATGGCGGACGCTATGCCTCTTATGATTTAAATGATTTATACAGACGAGTTATTAATAGAAATAATCGTTTAAAAAAATTGATGGAGCTTAAGGCGCCAGAGGTTATTATTCGTAATGAAAAAAGAATGTTGCAGGAAGCCGTAGATGCTCTGCTCGATAACGGCATGCGTCGCAATAGTGGCAGCGCTTTGCAACAGTCTCAACACAGACCCTTGCGCTCCTTGGCTGATATCCTTAAAGGCAAACAAGGCCGTTTCAGGCAAAATTTATTAGGTAAAAGAGTTGATTTTTCTGGTCGTTCCGTAATTGTTATCGGACCAGAATTAGACATAGATGAATGCGGTATTCCTAAAACAATGGCCTTGGAGATTTTCAAACCTTTTGTTATTAAGGAGTTAAAAGAAAGGGGATTGGTATTTAGCATCAAGGCTGCCCACAAAATGATAGAAGATGGCACCGATCAAGTTTGGGAAATTCTCGAAGAAATTATTAAAAATAAATTGGTTTTACTCAATCGCGCCCCCACTCTTCATCGTTTAGGTATTGAAGCTTTTAAGCCCACCCTAGTGGAGGGTTTGGCTATTAGAATTCCTGCCCTTGTCTGTGAACCCTTTAATGCCGACTTTGATGGAGACCAAATGGCTGTTCATTTACCGCTTTCTGACGAGGCCCAAAATGAAGCTAAGACAAGAATGCTTTCCTCCCTTGGTCTCTTAAAACCTGCTAGTGGGGCGCCTGCTATGTCTCCGCGTCACGAAATGGTTGCCGGTTGCTTTTGGCTCACCCAAAATATTCCGGGAACTAAAGGAGAAGGCTTAGCTTTTAATGATGAAGACGAAGCCGTAATGGCGCAGACTTATGGACAAATTGATTTACGAGCCGTGGTTAAGATTCGCAAGATAAAGGGCGACATGCAATACAAACCATTAGCCGAAGCTACGGAAACAACTGTGGGCAGAATTATTTTCAATCGCAACTTGCCTGATGATTACCCCTTCATTAATCAAAGTTTAGTTTCTAAAGACTTCTCTTCTCTTACTAACAAGTTAATTGAAAAATATGGCGTGGATACTACTGCTCAGTTGATTAAGGGCATTCAAACCCTCGGGTTTGAATACGCTACTTTGGCAGGGCTTTCCTGGTCTATGGATAGTATTCATAAGGTACCTGAGAAAGAAACTATTATCAACTCCACTGATGCCCAAGTGGCTTCCTTAGAGGAACAATATAATGAAGGCTTGCTCACTAAAGAAGAAAAAGAAAGAAAAGAAATTGTTCTTTGGACAGAGGCTACGGATAAAATTAGTGATTCTGTAAAGAAATTGTTTGACCCTACCGAAGCTACTTATACCATGATTGCTTCTGGCGCTCGTGGCAGTTGGAATCAAATTATGCAAATGATGGGTATGAAAGGCCTAGTAGTTAATCCTGCTGGCGAAATTATCAAATTACCTATCAAAGCTTCTTATAAGGAAGGTCTGAACGCTTTGGAATACTTCTTGTCCACCCATGCTAGTCGTAAAGGTCAAGCCGATACCGCTCTGCATACGGCTGATGCTGGTTACTTAACAAGAAGACTGGTTGATGTGGCGCAATCTGTGGTTATTAGGGAAGAAGATTGCCATACCGATATCTTTATTGAAGCTACCAAAGATTATGCTCAAAAATTGCACGAATCTTTCTATGACCTTATTTATGGCCGTTGCTTAGCCGAAGATTTCCAAGAAGGGGAAGTGAATCTAAAGGCAGGGGAAATGATTACCAGAGAAGTGGCTCGTGAAATTGATCATTTGTCCAACCCTCTAGTTAAAATAAGAACACCGCTTACCTGCAAATCTCATGTAGGTGTTTGCCAAAAATGTTATGGAGCGGATTTGGCTACTAATAAAATGATTCAGCTCGGAGAAGCTGTTGGTGTGGTGGCTGCTCAATCTATTGGTGAGCCGGGTACTCAATTAACTTTGAAGAACTTCCATAGTGGCGGTGTAGCCAGAGCCGTTGATATTACCCAGGGTTTGCCTAGAGTGGAAGAAATTATTGAGGCGCGCCCGCCCAAAGGGGAAGTGCCAGTGGTAGAAGTTGAGGGTATCGTAGATTCTATTGTCGCCGATGGTCCTTATCATATAATTAAGGTGACTCCTATTGTAGCGAAAGAGAAGGCTGTTACCAAACGCGGTCGCGCCAGTAATCATTCTGCTATTCAGAGTAATGTTAAAATCGATGAATTCGGCAACTGGGATTATTATTTGGCCAAGGAGCTTAATCTTTATGTTAAAAAGAACGATAGGGTTCAGCTCGGACAATCCTTATCTGAAGGCAGTCTCAATCCCAAGGTTCTGCACAAAGTAGCTGGCCGGCGCGCAGTAGAAGAATATCTTATCCAAGAAATTAGGGCTGTTTATAGCCTAGTCAACGAGGCCATTAATGACAGACACCTGGAACTGATTGTCAGACAAATGCTTTCTAGGGTGCAAATTACCGATGCGGGAGATTCCATTTTTGTCGCCGGTGAAATTGTAGACAAATACCGTTATCTAGATGTGCGTGATGAGATGGTCAAGAATAAGCAAAAACCTCCTGAAGCTACTCAAGTTCTTACAGGCATTACTAAGGTGGCAGAAAACAGCAACAGCTTCCTGGCCTCTGCTTCGTTCCAGAAAGTTGCCTATACATTAATTGAAGCTGCTCTTGAAGGCAAGATAGATTACTTAAGAGGTATGAAGGAGAATGTCATTATTGGACGGTTGATTCCAGCTGGTACCGGTTATAAAGCCGAGGCCCAGACAGAGAATTAAGAATTGCTAAAATTAGGTTTTTAGATTAAGATAGGGCAGTGTGAGCCCTATTTTTTTCTTTCTTATCATTATTATTAATCTTGATTAATGGCTATCCAAATGCAAAAAAAACTTTTAAAGGTTGCAGGTCTTAGCATTGCCGCTAGCGGTAAAAATATCTTAACTAGGGTAAATTTTACTTTGCCAGAAAATAGTTTAACGTTGCTTTTGGGACCTAATGCCGCCGGGAAGACTTCTTTGGCCGGAGCCATTATGGGACTTGATGCTTATACTGTAAAAGAGGGTTTGATTGATTTTGATGGTGTAAATATTACCAAACTCTCCGCTCCAGAAAGGGCTAAATTAGGTATTTTTCTAGCCTGGCAAAAAACTCCAGTCATAGACAGTCTAAAAACTATAGATTTTCTTGAATATCTTGATTCTAATAATTTTGCTAAAGAACCTTTCGGTAAAGAAAAAATTTTGGTCAAAGGAAAAACTTTGGGACTGGGCGAAGAAGTATTAAACCGCCCTTTGGGGGTGGGCTTTTCGGGGGGAGAATTAAAAAAATTAGAATTTTTGCAATTGTTAATTCTGCGTCCTCGTCTAGCCATTGTTGATGAATTAGAGGCGGGTTTAGATACCCGGTCATTAAAAATGTTTGCCAAAATTATTTTAACCTTAAAGAAAAATACTACTTTTTTGGTTATTAGCCATCAGGCAAATTGGCAAAATTCCTTGCGGGCAGACCAAAGTTTAACTTTGAAAAATGGAACTATAGTAAAAAATCGAGTTTAATTTATGGAAGAGGATCAACAACTTTATACTCAATTAAAAAAAGTAGTGCTTGCTGTTAGCGCCCAAAAGCAGGAGCCCCTTTGGGTGAGAGAAATTCGGCTAAATGCGCTCAAACAATTTATAAAGCTTGCTTTGCCTGCCTTTTTAGTGCCCTTAGTTAAGATTAATTTGCATGATTTAAAATATTACCTAAAACCTGATATCAATCCAGACGATTGGAAAAAAAAGAAGAATCAGGAATTTTTTCAGCTCATGGCTAACATGGGCATACCCGAAGACGATATGTTGAGACTGGGCGGTATAGGATTGCAAGAAGAGTCGGAAATGGTTTACGACTCGCTAGAAAAGAAATGGCAAAAAGAGGGAGTTATCTTTACTAGTATTGATAAGGCTATTCAAAAATATCCCAAATTGGTGCAAAAATATTTTGGATCCGTTATTGCCACTGATAACAATAAATTTTCTGCCTTAAACACAGCCCTATTTTCAGGTGGCAGTTTTCTTTATGTTCCCAAGGGTGTCAAAGTAGACAAAACTATCCAGGTCCTGTATCGGATCAATAGAGAAGAATTTGGCCAATTTGAAAGAACTCTGATTATTGCGGAACCAGATAGCCAAGTTTCCTATTTGGAAGGTTGCACTGCGCCGATGTTTGCAGGAGGGAGTTTACATGCAGGTGTGGTAGAAGTTATTGTGAACGAAGGGGCTAAGGTAAGATATGGAGCAGTCCAAAATTGGTCTAAAGAAGTCTATAATCTTGCCACCAAGGGCGCTAAAGTTTTAAAAAACGGTCAAATTGAATGGATGGATGCTAATTTTGGTTCTAAATTAACAGTCAAATATCCTTTATCAGATTTGAGAGGAGATAATAGCCGGGCTATTTATCAATCTATTAACTCTCTTACCAAAGGGCAGACCCAATATAGTGGCGCTAAAGTCATCCATTCAGGGAAAAATACTTTGACAGACATTAGTTCTAAAAGTCTTATCTTTGATGGGGGGTACAGTTACTGGCAACCCTTCTTGCAAATTAAGAATACGGCTGATTCAGCCAGTAATTTTTCTCGTTGTGATAACATTCTCTTTGGCAATAAAGCCACCTACGTTACCGAGCCTATAACTGAACTAGACAATGTTACTGCCAAAACAGAAGTTGAAGGTTCCCTTTTCAAGATAGAAGAAGAGACTTTAAATTATTTGGCGACCAGGGGGATTGGCACAGAGGAAGCCTATTTAATCCTTATTTTGAGCTTTTATGAGCCCCTCAGCCATTGGCTTCCCGCTGACTATCTTTTGGAAATTAAACAAATGTTAGCGCTTACTCTTTCTACTTCAATCTAGTTTATGTCTAAAATAACTGAGGTTGTTCTTAATTTAAATGCGTTAAAATCTGCTCAACCAGTTTCTTTCAGAGTGCCAGCATATCATCAATTAAACCTAACTGTAACAGGCAGTTTTAAAGAGTCTAAAACCTATGAGTATGCTTTGTCTATTTTACTTACAGGGGCAAAGAGTACTGCTAATGTGGAGGGTAAATTTTTTATTTGCAATGGCAGCCGTTGCCATTTAATTTTTACTGCCAAAGATACTCCCAAAGCGAAAGCGGCTTCCATTAATCTAAATTTAAAAGGTTTGTTATTTGATGAAGCTAGCCGTATTTTTGTTAAACAGCAGATCACCCTTCGTCATAAGGATAGCCACCTTAAACATAGCTTAGCTTTTGGCAGTTTAAATAAGGATATTCTCAATTATTTAGACAGTCGAGGGGTTGATAAGAATTGGCTTAGAAGCTATTTGGAAAATAATTATACCAATCTTACCTAAACATACGGATATTTAATTCTTGTGCTAAAATTTGAAGGTATGTCTCAAGACTATTTTCCTATTTTGAAGAAAAAAGGAGCCAAGGGAATCCCTTTGGTTTATTTTGACAATGCCGCAACAACTCAAAAACCCCAAAGCGTTTTAGATGCTATGAACGAGGTTTATACTTCGTTCAATGCCAATATCTATCGAGGGAATTACTATTGGTCAGAGAAGACCACTATTGCTTATGATTCTGCCAGGCAGAAAGTAGCAAGCTTTATAGGGGCAAGTGCCGAGGAAATTGTTTTTACTCGCAATACTACTGAAAGCATCAACCTAATAGCCCAAATTTTAGCTAGAGATTATTTTAAAAAAGGAGACGAAATTATTCTCTCTATCGCCGAGCATCATAGTAATTATCTTCCTTGGTGGCAACTAGCCCAAACGCATCGCGTGAAATTAAAAGTGATTGGCCTGGATAGTGAGGGTTATTTTGATTTAGATGAATTTAGAAAAACATTATCTTCTAAAACTAAATTAGTAGCAATCGCCGGGGTGACCAATGTTTTGGGAACCATAAGTCCTCTCAAAGAAATTATTAATCTGTCCCATCAAGCAGGCTCTCTGGTATTAGTGGATGGCGCCCAATTAGTTCCTCATTTATCTCTTAATGTCGCCGATCTAAATTGTGATTTTTTGGCTTTTTCTGGGCATAAAATGTATGGACCTACTGGTATAGGGGTTCTTTATGCGAAAAAATTATGGTTGGCCAGAACGGAGCCTTTTCTTCTCGGCGGAGAAATGATAAATGATTTTGATGGCCAAGCTGTTTGTTGGGCTAATTTGCCGCGAAAATTTGAAGCCGGGACACCAGCTTATGTCGAAGCTATTGGCTTGGGGGCCGCTATCGACTATTTAAATGAAGCGGACTTTACTGCCATTCAAGAAAAAGAAAAATTGCTTGTAAAAAATACCTTATCCGGATTAAAAGATATTAAAGAGGTTACCATTTTGGGACCCCAGACAATCAAAGATCGTTGTGGTATTATTGCCTTCAATCTTAAAGGCATTCATGCGCATGATTTGAGCGAGCTTTTAGCCGAGAAGGGTATCATGGTCAGGGCGGGAGTGCATTGTGCCGGACCATTACACAGTTGGCTCAAAATACCAGCGTCGGCTCGCCTCAGCTTTGGGGCATATAACACTTTGAAGGAAGTAAAATATTTCCTCAAAACGCTGCAAGAAATTAATCGATCGATAAATTATGAAAAAAAATAAACCCGAGACTTCTTTTACAAGTCTTTTAGAATTAGTGGGGGAAAGCGCCAACTTGAAACATCGGGGCTTATTGCCCCATGCCGATGTTACTCTTTTAGGGGTAAACGAATCTTGCGGTGATAAAATCATTTTACAATTAAAACTAGATAAAGATGGTCATATCAAGCAGGCGCTATTTAATGGGGAGAGTTGCAGTTTATCAGCTTTGGGGGCGGAAACGATGTGTGCCTTAATAGAGAAAGGGAAAATTCCTAAACCGATAGAAGAGAAAGTATTCCTTAAATCTTTAAATTTTAATTTTAGTCCTGTAAGAAAAAAATGCGCTTATTTAGTTTGGAAAACTTGGCAAAATTATGTTTCTTCAAAATTTAAACCTGCTGTTCAAAAGAAAAGCAAAAAATAGCGTTCCTCCTTGGATAGATCTTGATGCTGCTTCCACTACCCCTATTTACGAGGAGGTATTGCGAGCTATGGGGCCATATTATAGTGAGATCTATTTTAACCCTAACTCTGTTCACGCTGCTGGGCAATTAGCTGCGCGCGCTCTAACCTATAATCGGCAAATTGTGGCTGATTATTTTGCCGTTAGGAGCCAAGAAATACTTTTTGCCAGTTCGGCTACCGAGGCGAATAATTGGATTATAGAAAGTTGCTCTCGCATAAAACTGCCGACACAGAAAAAGCCTCATATTATTTATAGCGCCATAGAACATGATTCCGTCATTGCTCCTATCTTAAGATTAAAAAACGAAGGCGTTATTACTACCACTATCTTACCAGTTGGTCAAAATGGCCTGGTGGATATTGGTACTTTAGAGAAAGCCCTTACTAAAGAAACGGTATTGGTCTCTATTATGGCTGTCAATAACGAAATAGGGTCCCTAGAACCGCTTCTCTCTATAGGTCAATCTTTGGCAAAATTTAAAAACCAGCAGAAAACTCTTTATCCTTATTTCCATAGCGATGCTGCCCAAGGTTTGAATTATTTCCATTGGCCTGATTTAAAATATTTAGACTGCCTTACTTTCTCTGGGCACAAAATTAATGGCCCCAAGGGCATTGGGGGATTAGCTATTTTTAATTCCCAGATGTTAAAAACTATCGTTCCTCTTATAGTAGGAGGGCATCAAGAATTTAATTTAAGAGCAGGCACGGAAAACTTGCCAGCTATTATCGGTCTAGCTAAGGCACTAGAAATTCTTAAGCAAAACTCAGCATCTGACCATGAACGTTTGTTTCGATTACGCTCCCTTTTTTGGGAGACCTTGCAAGAGTATCATTCTCACATTCTTTTGAATGGAGATTTGAATGCCTCTGTTCCCTCAATAATTAATTGTTATTTTCCTGGCATTTTAGCCTCGGACATGGTGGCTGGCTTAAGTGAAAAAGGTGTATTAGCTAGCCCAGGCGCTGCTTGTTCTGCTAGTTTAGGGACGCCTTCCCATGTTATCTATGCCCTTTATCACGATAAAGAAAGGGCTCAGGAATCAGTGCGGTTTAGCTTTGGACGTTCTCTAGACTATGACAATGTCAAGCATGCGGCTCAACTAACTGCCGGACTTTATACCCAATTACTCTCACTCAAAAATACGCTTTAAGTTCATATAAAGAAGTTTTGGCACTATATTTTTCTTGTGCTATAATCTGTCCGAAGGACAGAATATATCAGGTAGCAGCCTGCTATAATCTGTCCGAAGGACAGAATATATCAGGTAGCAGCCTGCTATAATCTGTCCGAAGGACAGAATATTAGAATTCGGAATACTCTCGTAACGTAACAGGATTAAGAAAACTATCACTATGCCATCTTTAGATAAATTTACACTAAAAGCTCAATCTAGTTTAGAAAGAGCCCAACAAATTGCCATAGAGAACTCTCATTTAGAAATACGAGCAGTTCACATTCTCTTGGGCTTGCTCAAAGAAGGCGATACTTTAATTCAGCCCATGTTAGAAATGGAGGGGGTGAATGTAGATAGTCTTATTCGCAGGGCGGAAGAAGAGCTTAAAAAAATTATGCCCAGTCCAAGCGCCAAAAGCGCCAATTTTGGACAGCTCTATTTAACCCCAGAAGTAATTCAAATTTTTGAGCGAGCTCACGCTCTTCTCAAAGAGCTGGGGGACGAATATATCGCTTGCGAACACCTCTTTATTGCTATTAGCTTAACAGATAATAGTGCCAATGATATCTTGAAATCATTGGGGTTAATTTCGGCTAAGCTCTTGGAGGACCTTAAAATCACTCGTAATGGCGCAACGGTTAACAATGATAACCCTGAAGCTAGTTTCAAAGCCTTAGAAAAATACTCGACTGATTTAACCGAAATGGCTCGCAAAAATTTGTTAGACCCTGTGATTGGAAGAGAAGCAGAGCTGAGAAGAATTATGCAAGTCATTTCTCGTCGCACTAAAAATAACCCCGTCTTAATAGGTGAACCGGGCGTGGGAAAGACTGCTATTGTGGAGGCTTTAGCTCAAAGAATTGTCAAAAATGAAGTTCCCGAATCCTTAAAGAACAAGAGAGTTGTTTCATTGGACCTGGGCAGCATGATTGCTGGCACCAAATTTAGAGGAGAGTTTGAGGAGAGGCTAAAAGCAGTCCTAAATGAAATTAAAAAATTACAGGGGCAAGTCATTGTTTTTATTGATGAGCTTCAAGTTATTGTTGGCGCCGGCGGAGCAGAAGGATCGATTGATGCTGCGACTCTTTTAAAGCCAGTACTCTCTCGGGGAGAGTTCAAGACGATTGGGGCAACCACTTTTGATGATTACAAAAATTCTATAGAGAAAGATCAGGCTTTAGCTCGCCGTTTTCAACCAGTGATAGTAGAAGAGCCGACGGCCGAGGATACTATTGCTATTTTAGAAGGGTTGAAAGAAAAATATGAAACTTACCATGGATTAAAAATTACTCCCGAAGCGATACGCGCAGCGGTGGATTTATCTGTACGTTATATCACCGACCGTTTCTTGCCAGATAAAGCCATCGACCTTATTGATGAAGCCGCCTCCTCGTTGCGTTTAGAAATTGATAGCACTCCCCAAAGTCTGGAAAATGCCGAAAAAGAATTGCGCCGCCTAGAAATAGACAGAGCCGCTGGCAATAAAGAGGACAAAACTTTGAAAAATAAAATAGAGACATATCGTAAAGAGGTGTCGAAAATGAAAAATGATTGGCAGAAAGAAAGAGAAACGGTTGAAAAAATCAATGTTTTAAGTAGGGAGATTAGCATGGCTAAAGAAGAAGTGGAAACTTACGAACGAGAGGGCCAGTTAGAAAAAGTAGGCAAGATTTTATATGGTGATATTCCTCAGAAGAATAAAGAGCTGCAGGAATTGCAAGCTAAATTAAACACATTGCGTAAACGTGGCAAACATTACTTGAAAGAGGAGATAAGCTCTGAAAATATCGCTAGCATTGTCTCAAAATGGACAGGTATTCCAGTAACGAAAATGCTTGAGAATGAGTCTCAGAAGCTTATGCATATGGAGAATATTCTAGGAAACCGGGTGATTGGACAAACTGAAGCTGTCAGCGCGGTATCACGGGCTATTCGGCGTGGTCGTTCTGGAATTACGGAGGAAAACAAACCCATCGGCTCCTTTATGTTTTTAGGTCCTACCGGCGTAGGCAAAACAGAGCTAGCGCGTTCTCTAGCAGAATACATGTTTAACGACGAAAAATCTATTCTACGCTTTGATATGTCTGAGTATATGGAGAAACATACGGTTGCCAGATTGATTGGTTCACCACCAGGATATGTTGGTTATGATGAGGGTGGACAACTTACCGAAAAAGTGAAACATAGACCCTATAGTCTTATTCTTTTCGATGAGGTGGAGAAAGCGCATCCTGATGTTTTTAATATCTTGCTTCAAGTTTTGGACGATGGCAGGCTCACCGATGGCAAAGGACGAACCGTGAATTTCAAAAATACCATTATTATTATGACCTCTAACGCTGGCAGCGAGTATATTACTGCTCAGAGTCAGTTTGGTTTTTCTGATAGTGAAAAAAAGAAAGCGCCCTCTCTTAGCGAATATAAGGAAAAGGTGCTAGGGGCGTTAAAAGAGACATTTCGACCAGAGTTTCTCAATCGTTTAGATGAAATTGTGGTTTTTAACCCTCTAACTTTGGAAGATATCCGTAAGATAGTAGATTTGCAAATTGAGCAAATCAACAAACGTTTAAGGCAAAAAAATATTTCCATTACTCTTGATAGCAAGGCCAAAGACTATATTGCCGAACATGGGTATGACCCAGAATACGGTGCTCGACCAATTAAACGTTTTATCGAGCGTCATATTTTAGATTCCTTGGCGGATAAAATTGTTAGCGGTGTCGCCAGGAATAATTCCGATTGGAAAGTAAGTGTTGAGGGGAACGATTTAAAGCTAACGCCTCTAAAAAAATAACTAAAATGAAAAAGGGGGCCATCTTTTTTGTTGTTTTGTATGCTTTTCTTTTGCTTGTAGGTTTATTTTTTAGTTGGCCGCTTTGGCTCAGTATCGGTTTGGCTGTTTTAGTTTTGGCTGTTTGGAAATTATTAAGCGGTTTAGCCTGGCACAATACCTACTTTTTGTTTTTTATTGCTTTTCTTTCTCTAGCCCTAAGCAGCATTGTCAACAAAACAACTGGTTTAATTATTTTCTTGGGGCTTTATATTGCTTTTCTTGGGCAGCTTGATAAAAAAGATTATCCGCTTTTTTCTTATCAAGCGCGCTTAAAAATATTTTTTTGGCTTCTGGCTTTTACGTGGTTTTTTTGGGTTTATAGTTTAAATCAATATTTGTCCTTCGGAGTTAGTTTGATTCTTCTGCTTAGCGGTTTTAGATTGCTTTTGCAAATAGCCAATAATGAAACAGCTTGTTTGGGGGACAATCTATTGCAAGACTTAATCTACTTATTTGCGATTGTTCAGTTTGCTTGGTTAGCGGTACTTTTGCCGTTAAACCCCTTTGGCCAAGCTCTTTTTCTTATGCTCTGGAGTCTTTACTTTAACGAAAGGTTTAGGGAAGACCTTTCAGAACAATCTCTTAAAACTATTCTTGCGCAAACATTGGTTATTATTGGTGTCTCTTTAGGTATTTTGATGCTGAAGTAAAAAACAAAAAAGCTGGTCTTAACGACCGGCTTTTTTGATATCTGTAATTTTTTTCAGTAGCTCGCCATAGACTATGGGGACTGCCCTCTGAAACTCTAGCAAGTTTTTGGTACTAAGTTTTTTTAAGACGAAATCCATGGCCTTGCTATTATTATCCATGGGGCGTGAGCCCAAACGTAAACGCCAATATGCCTTAGTTTTTAAATTCTGATTGATGGAGATTACTCCCTTATGCCCAGCAGTATCCTTATCCCAAGAGAATTTATAATCTAGTAATGGTAAATCCGTGTCGTCATGGACAACCATTAAATGGTCTAGATCTGTTTTGAGATAATTAAGCAGTGATTTAAGCGAGTTGCCGCTTTCGTTCATATAGCCGTTTCTTTTTACTAAAATCAAAGGGAAATTTACCCCGACATTTTCTGGCTCCAACCTCAAAAGCAGGAACTGCTTTTTATAGGCGAATTGCCAATCTTCTTTTAATGCTAATGTTTTGGCCAGAGAATCTAAAAATAACCAGCCCAAATTATGGTAAGTATTTTTATAAGAAGTGCCCTTGTTGCCTAAACCATAAATAACCCAAGTTTGATTATCCATTTTAGTTAATTATTTGGGCGATATAGGATTGAATGGCAGAATAATTATTAATGCCAGCTTTAGGCACCAAAACATAGCCATAGCCGGTATCTGTAGTAATGGTAGAGGAAACCAAAAGGGGATTAGGTTCTTCAAAAGAAATGGCGGCAAATTTCCAAGTTTCTTGTGGAATTTTGGCTAAGATTGAAGCTAGTGTAAAAAGTTGATTATTATTTAAGTCGGTAGCAAGATGGCCATTCACATCCTTTTTAATTTGCAGGAGTTTGCCTCCATCGGTTAAAAAATTTAAATCTTTTAGTTTTTCTCCTAGGGCCAGAAGCACCTGTTGCTGATGTTTGATTCTAAAGAAATCTCCATTTTTAGCGTAACGACTGCGAACAAGAGATACTACCATGTTGCCATCTAAATAACGCCAGCCCGGCTCTAAATCAAAATAGCTGCCCGTACCAGTAGAATCTTTCAAATTTGGGTCAGTTACCCTTTCGCTAATATAAACATTTAGTCCGCTCAAGCCATTTACTATGGCTCGAACAGCCTCAACATCAAAAATAGCCGCATAGTCGATAGGCAAACCGGTAATAGTTTCTAATTCTGATTTAATAGTAGAAAAATCGGGATTGCCAAAGATATTGTTATTTTTTTCGTTAGCCTCCCAAAAAATGCTATTTACTTTAGTAGAAATTCCTTGGTGATTGGTAACTAACAAATCGCGAGGAATGGAAATAAGAGCTACTTTATTAGCTTTAGGGTCAATATGGGCTACCATCAGACTGTCAGTAAGATAGGCCCCATTATTGCCGGCGCCCGTAAAACCCATAATAGCAATATTAATAGGCCGAGATTCTATTTTTTGATCTATAGTTAAGCCTGAATTATTGGCATTTTCCAAAAAGGAGCCTAAAACAAGCAGGCTTTTAGTAGGTAGAAACGAGATTATAAGAAAAACCACTATAGCTACCCCTAAAATGGTTCCCATTATTTTAACCCATTTTTTCATCAGCGATTTATTATAACAAAAAAGCTAAAGAGCGGCAAATTTTAGGTTGCTTTTGCCCAATGTTTATGGTATATTGGCGGCAGAATAATTATCTAAATTTAGTCGAGCATGCTTAATTTTTGGCGCAATCTCAAAAGCTTTTTCTTAGAAACCCTGGAAGTAGTTTTAATTGCTTTGGCGATAGTTTTGCCTGTTCGTTATTTTATTATCCAACCCTTTATAGTATATGGGCAAAGCATGGAACCATCTTTTTTTGATAAAGATTATCTCGTCGTAGATGAATTATCCTTCCGCTTAAGACCCATTAAAAGGGGGGAGGTTATCATCTTTGAGGCCCCTGCCGATTTAACTGCAAACAACAATGTGGCTAATAAGGAAATTAATATAAAGGGTTTACTTTCCCTTTCTTTTGTAAGTGTCTCCAGGGTGGAAAGGAACAAATTTATAGATTTTTACCACAAGACAGGCTACTTGGTATCAGCCAAAGTGTATACAGCTTCCTCTACCTTTTTCATCAAAAGAGTTATTGGCCTGCCGGGGGAAAAAATTACGATTCAAAATAGCACGGTAAAAATTTATAATGCCGAACATCCAGAGGGTTTTATTTTAAATGAACCGTACCTCTCAAATTTGGTAAAAACTACCAGTGATATTAATGTCACCCTGCCTCCGCAACAATATTTTGTTATGGGTGATAATCGTATGAATTCTTATGATTCGCGTTCTTGGGGGAGTCTAAATGGGAAAGCAATTTTGGGGAGAGTTTGGCTAAGGGTTTGGCCATTAAGCCATGCTGCCGCCTTTGGCACCGACCCCTATAGTCTTTAGTTAAAATTGCAAATTAATCTATGCCTAAAACAACAAAAGAAATTAAACGCAATGTGCAAGCGCCAAAAGGGATGCATGACATTTTACCCAGGGATATTCCTTGGTGGCGCAAGTTCGAGACTGTAGCCAATGATTTAGCCGAAGCTTATGGCTTCAGAAAGATTATTACTCCCATAACGGAAGAGACGGATATTTTTTCTAGGGGGGTGGGGCTAGAAACTGATATTGTTAATAAAGAAATGTATTCCTTTAAAACAAAAGGCGGTGATTTTTTGACTTTGCGTCCAGAAGGAACGGCCGGAGTGGTAAGGGCTTATATAGAAAATAATATGTCTACTTGGCCTCAGCCGGTAAAGCTATATTATTGCGGTCCCATGTTTCGTCATGAAAATCCGCAGAAAGACCGTTATCGCCAATTTTTCCAGTTTGGACTAGAAGCTATCGGAGACCCTAGTCCAGTTATTGATGTTGAGATTATTTGGGTTAGCTATTTAATTTTTAATTCTTTGGGTTTTAAAGATATTAACTTTGAAATCAATAGTATTGGTTGCCCCGCTTGTCGGGCTGATTATTTGAAAATAATTAAGAGTTTTTATAAGACCAAGCAAAATAAGCTGTGTTCGGCGTGCAAAGAACGTTTTAAAACTAATCCCTTGCGGCTCTTGGATTGCAAAGAAGCAAAATGTCAAGAATTAAGACAGGGATTACCCTCTATGCTGGATTCTCTTTGCCCCGAATGTCATGACCATTTTCATCAGGTGCTAGATATGTTGGATTATTTGCAAGTGCCCTACACTCTGAACCCCTATCTAGTGAGGGGCCTAGATTATTACACCAAAACTGTTTTTGAAATAAAAACTATTTCTGGCGATAGCGCCATTTCTCTTGGCGGGGGAGGACGTTATGATGGGCTAGTAAAACTGCTAGGTGGCAGTAGCCAACCGGCAGTGGGGGTAGCCCTTGGAATTGACCGAATTATTTCCGTTTTTCAGGCCCTGCATGACAAAGAACCCAATATCAAGAAAAATAGAGTTTATCTGGTGCAAATAGGTGAGGCAGCTAAAAAAAGAGCTTTTCTTCTCACTGAAGATTTGAGAAAAAACGGTATTAGCGTGTATAGCTCCCTTAGCAAAGACAGCCTCAGAAACCAATTAAAAACTGCCGATAGAGAAAAGGTAAAATTAGCTCTAATCTTAGGGCAAGAAGAAGAACGGGAGGGCACGATTATCATTAGGGATATGGAAAGTGGGATTCAGGAGGTGGTAATGCAAGATAAATTAGTGCCTTCTATAAAGAAAAAACTTGCTTTAGAATAATTATTGCCAAAAACAGGGAAGATGAGTATACTGGTTTTATAGCTTTTAACTTTCTTTTTACCTTATATTGGCTGTTTAAGCCGTCGTTTACTTATTTATTTAAAATTTAATTTTAGACTTTAAAATTTGCAATATGGCTATCAATATCGTCAGAAAAAATAATGAACCGCTGTCTACCTATGTGTATCGGGCTATGCAAACTCTAAAAAAGAGTAATTTAGTGAAAGAGGTCAAAAAAAATCGTTATCACAAATCTAAAGAAAGCAATTTATCAAAGCATGAATCGGCTATTTATAAGCAAAAAAAGACAGCCGAGATTAATCATAAAAAGGTTTTAGGTCTCCCTTTTAAGACCAAGAAAAAACATAGATAAAATCCGTAGCAGCTGATTTTATGATCGTTATTAGTTTTACTGGTCGTAAAAGCAAAATTCCGTTAACCTCTCGGGAATTGCAATTGATAATTACGACTACTCAGAGATTGTTAGGTATTAAATTGCCTAAAGCTTTGCCCTTAGTGCTGAACTGTAAAATAGTCAACGAAAAAGAAATGGTTGCCATGAATGAGACCTGGCGACACCAAAAACAAGCCTCTCCCATTATTGCTTTTCCTGATTATTACTTGAAATTAGCTGGCGAACCGGTGAAAGAAGAAATCCACTTAGGAGATATGCTTATTTGTCCCCAAGTATTAAAGCAGAAGACCAAAGACAACTTTAGCGTTAACAACAAACAAAATTTTCGCCAACAGTTTATTCGTTCTTTCACTCATAGCCTGCTTCATTTATACGGATATACCCATGACAAAGACAAGCAAGCGAAGGCGATGGAAAAGAAAGAACAGCAGGTCTCGGATATTGTTATTGAAAAATTAATTAAAAAGTCAGTTTAATTATTCTCACCTATGTTTCGATCTTCCAAAAAATTCGTTATGAGCTTGGATTTCGGAACAAATTCCGTCAAAGCTATTGTTGGCCGTCTTGACTCTAGAGATGATGCCAACCCCTTACAAATTCTTTTCAATATTTCTGTCCCCTCGGTAGGAATTAGAAAGGGCTCTATTGCTAACATTCACGACCTGGAAGAGCTCCTTAATAATCTCATTAATCAATGCGAGCAAAAAATTGGGACCCCTATTGACCAGTTGCTTATTGGGGTAAATCCTATTAACTGTAAAACTACTGTTTCTCGAGGGACGGCTATTACCAACGAACAAGGTAATATTATTAGCCAAAATACAGTTGATCGAGCCATTAATTCGGCTCAATCAGTTATCTTAGCTAATAATTATAGCCTGTTGAGACCCATTCCTTTAAAATATTATGTGGACGGGACCGGTGAGTACCGTTCAGCCATTGGTCTTAAAGGAATGCGCCTCGAAGCTGATGTCCTTTTGGTTAGCATTCTTTCTCAACAATTAGACGATCTCAACCAAATTATAAATTATTTGGATTTTCCCGAGGAAGACGCTTATGATGTTGGTTCTCTGCCAGCGGCTGACTTGGTTCTTACCAAAGAAGATAAAGAGTTGGGGGCAGTCGCAATTGATTTTGGCGCTCGCACTACTTCTATTACCGTCTATGAAGAAAACAATTTAGTGGATACTAAAAGCATTCCCTACGGTAGTGCTTATTTAACAGACGATATCGGAATTTGTCTTCAATTTGACCCAGTTTTAGCAGAGAAAATTAAAAAAATAGAGGGTTATATAGACCCTCGCAGACTGAACCGCTCTGATGTGTTAAATCTAGAGAGCTTAGGGCTAGTAGGAGAGGACTATACCGGAGAAATGGAAGTGTCTCGGAAGAAACTAGCAGCAGTGATAACAGCCCGTTTAGATGAAATTTTTGAAGCTATTAACCAGACCCTTGTGGCTATTAATCCCAACCGTCATTGGCCTGGAGGCGTTACTTTTTATGGTGGTGGCAGTAATTTATTAAATTTGGCTGATTACGCGAGGATAAAATTGGGTTTACCCTGTAAGATTGCCACTTTACCTATAGCCTATAGCCGTTTAGGCTTAACCCTAGAGGATATTAATGCCGTGTCTCTGCTTAACACCTTGGTGAAAAACAATAATCCCGCAGAACATTCTGTTGGAAACAATAGCATTTTTATTAAATTCAAAAATTGGTTAAAAACCTTAGTGCCTTAAAAAATTTGCTTTTAAGGTATATAATAAGCACTAATTCATTTTAAATAATTTCTCACAACGTGGCCAAAATAAAACCAGAGTTTGAAACAAATATTCGCATGAAAGTCGTGGGGGTTGGTGGCGCCGGCGGTAACGCTATTACCCGAATGGCTGATCACAAGATTAAAGGCATTAGTTTTATTGCTATAAATACTGACGACCAAGCGCTTCATCATAGCAAGGCGGATGAAAAGATTGCTATTGGAAAGGTTTTAACTAGAGGACTGGGGGCCGGTATGAATCCTGAAATAGGCTATGAATCGGCTAAAGAAAACATGGAGCAGATAGAGAATGCTGTCAAGGGCTCTGATTTAGTTTTTGTAACGGCTGGTTTAGGTGGTGGTACCGGTTCCGGTGCTAGCCCTGTGGTAGCCGAATTGGCAAGAAAAAATGGCGCCCTAGTTATTTCCGTGGTGACTAAACCATTTGGCTTTGAGGGTGGGAAACGCCAAGAAATAGCCGATGAAGCTTGGCAAAAACTTCAGGAACAGTCAGACGCCATTATCACAGTCCCGAACGATAAGGTTTTTAACCTGATAGATAGCAGCACTCCAATTTTGACCGCTTTTTCCTTAATAGATGATATTTTATATCAAGGAGTGAAAGGCATCTCCGACCTTATTACCTATCCTGGTATTATTAATTTGGATTTTGCTAACATCCGCACTATTATGACTAATGCTGGAGAGGCGCTTATGGGTACAGGCAGGGCCAGCGGGGAGGGCCGGGCGCAGAAAGCGGCTCAGGCGGCAGTACATTCACCCCTGCTAGAAACGCAGATTAATGGGGCTACCCGTGTCCTGTTTAACGTGAGTGGTGGTCCGGACCTGTCTCTGGCGGAAATTAATGAGGCAGCCAAGGTAATCACTGAAACTATTGATCCAAACGCCAAAGTTATTTTTGGCGCCATTTATGACGAAGGTCTCAAGAAGGGTGAAATTAAAATAACTGTTATTGCCGGAGGTTTTAATGAAAATACTTTTGATGAGAAAAATTTAGTCTTGCCTTTTGTTCGTCCTATAGTAACTTCCAAGAAAGCAGATGCCAGTGTTCCCTTTGATACTAAAGCAGATTTTACCTTTGCTAATAATGCCAATAAGAAAGAAGCGGTTTCCGCTAATAATAGCGTGAAAGTTGAAATTAATACTGACACGAACTCCAAAGAGGTCAAAACCAACGAAGAGAAGATAGAGGATATAGAAATTCCAGCTTTTCTGCGGAAGAAAAAACGTTTCTAATTGCCATTCCTTCTAGAATGGGGTAGGGGGGTCTTTGGTGCCTATTAAAATAATTTGGCTTTTAAAAAATAAAATATCTCCAAATATGATGGCTACAACTCATCAGAAGTTTGTTAATAAAATCAAAGAAGTTCGTAAAAGAAGCGGAGATATTCAAAAATTCGATGCTGAAAAAATACAAAATGCTATTTACAAAGCTCTTACCGCCACGGGAAATGGCGAGATGAAGGAGGCCAAAGAAATTTATAAGAAAGTTATTCTTCTTTTAAATAGACGTTTTAAAAAAGCGCCTTTGGTTAATGTTGAAGATATCCAAGATATTATTGAAGAGGTATTGATTTTAGAGAATTATGTCGATACCGCCAAGGCCTATATTCTCTATCGCGAGCAGCATCGCCAAATCAGAGAATTGAAAGCGGCCCAAAGCGAGTCGGTGGATTTGGTTGACCAATACCTCAATAATTTAGATTGGCAGGTTAAAGAGAATAGCAATATGACCTATTCTCTTCAGGGGCTGAATCATTATGTTGCTTCTGATGTCAGTAAGAAATATTGGTTAAATAAAATTTATCCTGTAGAGATTCGACAGGCAGCCAAGAGCGATGATATGCATATCCACAACCTGGATATCCTAGGCGCTTATTGTTGCGGTTGGGACCTCTATGATATTCTGCAAAGAGGTTTCGGCGGCGTGAGCGGTAAAATCCAATCGCGACCAGCCAAGCATTTCCGAGCTGCCTTGGGGCAAGTAGTTAATTTTTTCTATACTTTACAGGGAGAATCGGCAGGCGCTCAAGCCTTGTCTAATTTTGATACCCTTTTAGCTCCCTTTATTCGTTATGACAATCTGAGTGAGAAAGAAGTAAAGCAAGCTTTGCAGGAGTTTATGTACAATTGCAACGTGCCTACTCGCGTTGGTTTTCAAACCCCCTTTACCAATATTACCTTAGACCTCAAAGTCCCTGCGCACTACAAAGACTTGCCAGTGATTATAGGGGGACTACCCCAAAAAGAGAGCTATGGAGCTTTTCAAACAGAGATGGACACGTTGAATAAGACTCTCTTTCAAATTTATTCCGAAGGAGATGCTAACGGTCGAGTTTTTAGTTTTCCTATTCCTACTTACAATATTACCAAAGATTTTGATTGGGATAACCCCATGTACGATGGTTTATGGGAAATGACCGGCAAATATGGCATTCCCTATTTTTCCAATTTCGTTAATTCTGATATGTCACCAGATGATGCTCGTTCTATGTGTTGTCGTCTTCGCTTGGATAATCGAGAATTGTATAAGAGGGGGGGAGGTCTTTTTGGCGCTAATCCTATGACTGGGTCTATCGGAGTGGTCACTATTAATTTGCCCAGAATTGGTTACTTGGCTAAAAGCCGCAAAGAATTTTTTGCCCGTCTAGACAACCTAATGGATTTAGCTAAAAATAGCCTAGAGATTAAACGTAAAGTTTTAGAGAGCTGGACCCAAAAGAATTTATATCCTTACTCTAAATATTACCTTGAGAATGTTTATAAAATTAGGGGTTCTTATTGGGGGAATCATTTTTCTACCATTGGCCTTATCGGCATGAACGAGGCGCTGCAAAACTTTTTAGGGGTAGATATTACCACCAAAGAGGGACAAAATTTTTCTTTGGAGATTTTAGACCACATGAGAAATAAAATGTCAGAATATCAGGAAGCTACTGGCAATATGTATAATCTAGAGGCTACTCCGGCCGAAGGAACTTCTTATCGTTTGGCCAAGAGCGATAAAAACAAATATCCTGATATCATTACTGCCGGTACTACTAACCCCTATTATACTAATTCCACTCAATTACCAGTAGGCTTTACCAATGACGTGTTCAAAGCCCTTAAACTCCAAGATGACTTGCAAACTAAATATACCGGTGGAACCGTATTTCATATGTTTGTAGGGGAAGCTATTACCGATTACGCTGCGGTGAAAAATCTTATTAAGACGGTAGTTTCCAATTATCGTTTGCCTTATATTACGCTTACTCCTACATTTAGTGTGTGTCCCACTCATGGCTATCTGAGCGGAAAGCATGAATATTGTCCGAAATGTGTAGTGGAACAAAAATGCGAAGTTTATTCTCGCATAGTCGGCTATCTTCGCCCCGTAAATCAATGGAACGAAGGCAAACAGGAAGAGTTCAAAGAAAGAGTAACGTTTGACAAGGATTTGCCAGAGGCTTAGTGTTAATTATTTATTTTCATTTATATGGAAACAGAAAAATATTTTTGCCACGATTGTGGAAAAGAAATTACTGAACAAGACGAAGTAGCTGGTTATGAATTTGCTGGGAAAAAATACTATAAGTGTTTGGCTTGCTATGACAAGGACCCGGTCCTAAGGAATATTCAAAAATGCGAAGTTTATTCTCGCATAGTCGGCTATCTTCGCCCCGTAAATCAATGGAACGAAGGCAAACAGGAAGAGTTCAAAGAAAGAGTAACGTTTGACAAAAATCTTGACTAGCTTATGCAGTTTGGGGGGTTACAAGAATTAACCTTAATAGATTATCCTGGCAAAGTCGCTGCCACTGTTTTTTCTCTTGGTTGCAATTTTAGATGTTATTATTGTCACAACCCAGAATTAGTTTTACCTGAGAAAATAAAGGGTCAGCCCCTCATTACCGAAGGTTTTGTTTTGGAGTTTCTTAAAAGTCGTATGAAATTACTCCAAGGTCTATGCATTACAGGTGGCGAGCCTACCTTACAGGGTGATCTCCCCCTTTTTATTAAAGCTGTCAAAAATTTGGGTTTTTTGGTCAAACTAGATACCAATGGCATCAATCCCGATATGCTTCATTTGTTGATAGCCGATCATTTAGTGGACTATATCGCCATGGACGTTAAGACTGCGCCGGCTAAATATGAAACGGTGACAGGCACATCTGTTGACATAGCTAAACTCAAGGATTCTATAAATCTTATTAAGCAAAGTAGTCTGGAATATGAGTTCAGAACCACTATGGCTCCCGGTATCACAGCGCAAGATGTTTTGGCTATTGCTGATTTGATAGGCGGAGCGGATAATTATTACTTGCAAACTTTTCATGATAATGGAAAATGCCTCAAGGATGTGCGCTATTTCGGCCGCAGCTTAAGCGAAGCAGAGTTGCAGTCGCTTCAAGAAAAACTAGTTGATCGCTTTACCCATGTGGCAATTAGAGACTAAATTCAATTTTACGGAAAGGGTCTATGCTCTCAGAATAGTTCTCCTCGCGTTTATTTTTGGTGTTATAATAAGCATCTGCCTAGCTTTTAAGCTAGGTTTTTTAGTTTTGATTTTATTATTAGCTATCATCCTGCTAATTTTTGGTATTTTTTGTAATAGCTATAAAACCTGGGCAATAGGGTTAGCTATTCTTGGCATGCTTGGTGGCAATATTATTGGTAGCCACGCATTTAAAAACTTTAAATCGCAAAGTAATCTAATCGGGTCTTTAAATAATCAGTCAGTAGTCATTCGGGGACAGGTGGTAAAAATAGAATCTGCGCAAAAGGGCATTTTTGTAATGGCACAACTCAGAGAAACAAATAACCAAATTTGGCCATATGCGAAAACCAACATTTGTACTTATATTAACACCGCTAATGAGTTAAATATTGGCAGCCTTTTGGAAATGAGAGGTAATTTTAATATAAGCCAGGGGGCCAATCTTCAATGTTTTGGCTATCTTAATAATCCGGTCGTGTTAGATGTTAAATTGGGTCCGCCACATTCTTTCTTTAATCTCCTCCTGAAATTAAGACAGTCTTTACATGACACCTTATCCCATAATATTCGTGAACCCTTTTTAAGCTTAGCTCAAGGCTACATTTTGGGGGACGATAAAGCCACTGACCCTGAATTAAAAAGCCTTTTAAATCGAACATCTATGACCCATATAGTAGCTGTTTCTGGCTTTAATATAGCCATTCTTTTCCTTCTAACTAAACGATTGTTCATCTTCCTGCATTTTTCTCCTCGTTTTGCCTATGGATTATCATTATTATTTAATATCATTTTCATTACCGTGGCTGGCAATCCAGCTTCTGCTATTAGGGCTGGTATCATGTTAAGTCTTCTTTTAGGAGCAGAACAATTAGAAAGGATGGGCAATTTTTTGAATATTTTATTGCTTGCTGCCTTTGTTATGATCCTTATAAATCCTCTTATAGTGATTTATGATGTGGGTTTTCAGCTTTCTTTTTTAGCTTCTTTGGGTTTATTCTGTAAACAAATTGTTAAACCGAAATCGGAAATGCTTGCACAGGATAGAGATAGTGGTATCAAATCTGTTTTCCTTGAGACTTTCTGGAATAGTTTTTTTGTTATGCTATTAGTTAGTCCCATCTTAATTTGGAATGGCAATAGCCTCTCTCTCAAACCCCTTTTAGCCAATCTTCCTATTTTACCCTTAGTTCCTTTCACTACCTTTCTAGTTATCACCCTTCTCTTTGTTTTTTCTTTCGCTCCTAGTATTGCTTATCTCTTAGGCCTTTTAATAGAAATAATTATTAAGGCGCAATTAGCTATTTTAAAATTTATTGCTCCTTTAGATTTTCTGCTTTTGCCAGTGCCCAAAGTATCTTTTCTGTGGATTATTTTTTATTATGGCTTCTTGATTTATGGGGTACACCTGCAGTTAAGAAAAACTAGAGCTATTATCTAAAATATGTTTATTCTTACCTCGGCACAATTTAAAAAAGGGTATCGATATCTTTTAGCGCTCTGCCTAATAGATTGCCTCGCCTTTCTTTTTCTGCTCTCAAACCATTCTCTGCAAGCCAATGGAGTCTATTTTTTATCAGTTGGAGAGGGCGATGCAGAATTGGTTAGGTATAAAGGCAAGAACATTCTTATTGATGCCGGACCAGACAGGCAAATTCTGAAAGCTTTGGGGCAGCTAGTTCCCTTGGGAGAGTCAATTGATTTGGCTATCATTACCCATTCAAATACCGACCATTACGAGGGCTTGCGTTATGTCTTGGAGTCCTATCCTGTGCGTGCTGTTATTATGCCGGAGGTTTCTAACCCTAGCCCAACTTATAGAAGTCTTTTAGAAGAACTCTCTCTAGGAAGCGCTAGGTTCTATTTGGCTAAGGCAGGCAGTAGAATCGAGTTAGCGAAGAATAGTTTTTTTCAGGTTCTTTGGCCCCTTACCAATAATATTAACTCTTCTACGGATTTAAATGTCCAGGCTTTAGTGTTTTTTTATCAAGACGAGGGGAAGAAATTTCTTTTTACTAGTGACATTGGAGAGAAAGAAGAAAGTAAGATATTAATGCTTTATCCTGATTTAAAAACAGATATTCTCAAGATTGCTCACCATGGTTCCAAGGGCTCTAATAGCTATGCGTGGCTCAAAACGCTTAATCCTGCCTATAGCATTATAGAGGTGGGGAATAATTCTTATGGGCATCCTACCATGGAAGTGCTTAATCGCTTGGCTGACTTGAACATTCTTACCTTTCGCACCGATTGGCAGGGTACTATAGGATTCGTTTTTAAAGAAAACGGCTCATTTGACCTCACTTATCGATAAAAATTATTAGCTAGTCAGAACTTTTGGCACTTGTTAGCTATAACTTTGTAAACTAAATTCTTTGTGGTATATTGAGAATACTTTAAACATTTATATGGAAAGAATTTGGATCAAAGATATAAAACATGAAGAGGGTGAGCAGGTCTCTCTTTCTGGATGGGTGGCTACACGTCGCGACCATGGCAACATCATTTTTATAGACTTGAAAGATAAAAGCGGTCTTATTCAAGTTGTTTTTTCTAAAACTGATGGCGAAGTGTATGATATAGCCAATCAATTGCGTCCAGCTTGGGTTATTAATTTAGAAGGGGTTGTCCATATGCGACCCGAGAAAAATCGCAACAACAAAATTATAACAGGCGACATAGAAATAGGAGCGCAAAAAATTACCCTCTATTCAAAGGCAGATGTTTTGCCTCTTGACATAGAAGGGGATGGTTACGATATCAACGAAAATTTAAGGCTTAAATACCGCTATTTGGACTTGAGAAGAGAACGCTTGCAGAACAATCTTAAGACCCGTCATAACTTTATGCTTTTTGTGCGGAATTATTTGAGCGCCCAAGGCTTTACCGAAATAGAAACTCCCAATCTTACTCGTTCCACCCCGGAAGGAGCTCGCGATTATTTGGTGCCCGCTCGCATTTCTCCTGGTAATTTTTATGCTTTGCCACAATCGCCTCAACAATATAAACAATTGTTGATGGTAGCTCAAATTGAGAGGTATTTTCAATTTGCCCGTTGTTTTAGAGACGAGGATGCTCGAGGCGATAGGCAGCCGGAATTTACTCAACTCGATATCGAAACTAGCTTTTGGAGTAGCGATCAAATTCTTAATTTAGTAGAGGCAATGATAGTAGAGTATGTTAAAATTTACTTGCCGGAAAAGCATATATTACAGACACCTTTTCCCAGAATAGAATACAAAGACGCTCTCGAAAAATATCATAGCGATAAACCTGATATTCGTAAAAATAAAGAAGACAATAATGAATTGGCCTTTGCCTTTATTGTTAATTTTCCTATGTTTGAATGGAAAGAAAGTGAAAAGCGTTGGGATGCCGTGCATCATCCTTTCACTCGCCCTCAATTCTTGGAAGGGGAAACCGTCCCTGAGCTTATAAAGCGCATGACAGAACGCCCTGGAAGCATTATGGCTGATCAGTATGATTTGGCTCTGAATGGTTTTGAGGCTGGCGGTGGCTCGCTAAGAACTTATCAGCCAGAACTATTAGAAAAAGTCTTTGAAATTATGGGTAATAGTCCGGCTTCCATCGAAGAAAAATTTGGGCACCTATTAGAAGCTTTCAAATACGGAGTGCCACCCCACGGGGGAATTGCCTTAGGGGTAGATAGGCTGATAACCCTTTTTCAGGGCGAACCCAATATCAGAGAAACTATTGCCTTTCCCAAAAATGGAGAAGGCTTTGACCCCCTTATGAATTCCCCGGCTAGCGTTGATAAGGCGCAAATTAAAGAATTAGGTATAGAAATTAACATTCTTAAAAAATAGGGCTATGGAAAATTTCACTTTAGATCAAAAAAAGGAGAGAACATTAGTACTCATAAAACCAGATGGGGTTAAAAGAGCCCTTATTGGCGAAATTATTCGTCGTATAGAAATGAGAGGCCTTAAAGTAGTCGGTATGGAAATGGTGTGGGCTAGGCCTGAACAAATTGACGAGCATTATCCGCATGACGAGGGCTGGATTAAGGGCATGGGAGAAAAAACCCTAGCTTCTTACAAAGATTATGGCTTAGACCCCATAGAGGAAATGGGGACGGATGACCCCTTAAAAATTGGTCAAGAATGCCGTAATTGGTTAGTGAATTTTATGTCTTCTGGGCCTATTGTAAAAATTGCCGTGGAGGGTTTGCATGCCATTGAAATGGTAAGAAAAATAGTGGGGAAGACCATTCCTGCTTCTGCTGATATGGGCACCATTAGAGGGGATTTCTCTGTTGACTCGCCCACACTAGCCAATAAAGACAAAAGGGCAGTTCGCAATTTAATTCATGCCTCTGGGAATAAAGAAGAAGCTGAGCATGAATTGTCTTTATGGTTTGCCAATGATAGCCTGTTCGATTATGAGCGCTCGGATGAAAGCACTATTTTTTAATTTTATTGGCGCAATTAAAAACACTTTGTTTTTAGCAAAGTGTTTTTTGTTTGCCATTTTATAGGCTAAATGTTACTATGGGCGCTACTCTTAGGTTATCCTTCTAGAAAATATTATGCTTGCTTTCAAGGTAAATCCTTATATAGAAAAAATAGCTCTTACATCCAAAGCGTTTAAAAAAGAATTTTATCCCTCCAACCGCGAAGAGAAGGATAATTCTACCGACCCTTTAGAAGAAGACAAAAATATGCCTGTTTATGGTTTGGTGCATAAATACCCTAATCGAGTATTGATTTTATTGACACTAAATTGCGCAGCTTATTGCCGCTTTTGTACTCGTCGCCGTTCTGTGTCTGCTATTCAAAAATGTCAGCTCGGGGAAAAGGATTTGCGTAAAATGGCTCATTATATAAAAAAACATGCCGGTATCAATGAAATTATCTTATCGGGAGGAGACCCCTTAACAGTACCAAACCTATTAGCGTCAGCTTTGAAAATTTTTGGTTCTCTCCCTCAAGTTAAAATACTTAGAATAGGCAGTCGTTTGCCAATTTCTAATCCCGCGGCCATTAATTCTTCCCTTCTCTCTATTCTGAGGAACAGCCCCAAGCAGCCAGTGTATATGCTTTTAAATTTTGAGCACCCTGACGAGTTGACGGCTGAAACTAAATTAGCTCTAAAGAAATTAAGGGCTAACAATTGTATTTTACTTTCGCAAACCGTTTTCTTAAAAGGTATTAATGACGACGTTTCTACATTGGAAAAATTATTTACCGCTTTGCTTACCCTAGGAGTTAAGCCTTACTATATTTTTCATAACGATGAACCGAAGGGTACAGAACATTTTACCGTGGCCCTCAAAAAAGAAGCTCAAATTATGGACCAACTCCGTCGGCGAGTAGGTGGGTTAGCTTGTCCTGTCTATGCACTCGATTCTGCCAAGGCGCCTTATAAAATTCCCTTGGCATATGGACTAGCGCAACCAGAGATTAGGCATTAGCTCTTATTTCTTGCCTCGGTATATCTGATGAATATCTTTTCTTGGCAAAGGGGGAGCGCTTTGCTATAATATCTTTGACCCTAGAGAGATTTTAGACCAAACATTTTTGTTTTGGGACTCTGCGTCTGAGAACCCGTGGGCTTTCAGCAAGGTATCCCACTTGGCATTATTGCCTAAACCTCTCAGGGTCTCTTAAGCAGCCATTCGCCAGCTTGTCGTTGGGTGAATGGCTTTTTGAGTTTATGTTTGACCGCAAACCGTTTTTCATTATAGAATAACTATATTTAACATTGAGGCTATTATTATGGATATTAATACTTTTCATTTACCGACAGAGGGAAATCCAAAATTAGTCAAATTAGTGACTAATTTAGAGTCCCACAAAGAAATTCAAACTTTGCTGACAATGTCTAATGTTACTGCTGTCAACCGCCTGGGCTATAACGACCATGGACCTACCCATGTCAAAATCGTTGCCAATTCAGCTCTTTTAATGCTGAGAATTATAAACGAATACGGACTTCATTCTAGTTTGCAAGAAAACTACAACTCTTTCGATTTAACGGACCAAGATGCCGAATTGGTTGTAGTGCTGGGCAGTTATTTACACGATATTGGTCACGCCGTGCACAGAGCTGGACATGAATTGGTGGGGACCCTCTTGGCTAAACCCATTATTGAGCAAGTCTTAACGGGTCTTTACTCCGATGAGCAGAGAATTATTATGGTTTTTGAAATTTTACATGCTATTTATAGCCACGAACCAAACATTATTCCTTTGACCATTGAAGCTGGAATAGTGAAAGTAGCTGATGCATTAGACATGGAGAAGGGGAGGGCGCGAGCTCCTTATACGGCCGGAAGCGTTAATATTCATTCTCTTTCTGCCTTGGGCATAGAAAACGTAGAAATTACTAAAGGAGTAAAGCGCCCCTTGAAAATAAAAATTCACATGTCTAATACTGCTGGTATTTTTCAGGCTGATGATTTACTTGGGGAAAAGCTTAGGACTTCTGGCATAGCCAAATATTTTGAAGTAGAAATCTATTTACTTAGAGATGGCAAGGAGAATCTTCTTAAAAGTTATGAACTAGAATAAGAGAATTTTTGGATTTAGTTTGTATTCATAACAAGCTTTTCTGTTTATGCCAGCCTTTACTCTGCACGAATATATGATGTTTAGGTATTAGGCATTAGACTTTGGACATTCAAAAATCACCGTTGGACGGTGATTTTTGGTTTCAGT